>JBCBDK010000612.1:0-2573 GCA_038529675.1 Actinomycetota bacterium | reverse complement strand
AGTCGGGGTCGGAGTCACCGCGTTCTCCGAGAACAGAGTGACTCCGACCCCGAACGTTCTGGACGCGAGAACGGAGTGACTCCGACCCCGAACGTTCTCAGTCGTCGGCGTTCGCACGCTTGTGCTGGAGGTAGCCCTCGATCAGCGGGTCGAGGTCGCCGTCGAGGACACCCTGCACGTTCGCGGTCTCGATCTCGGTTCGCAGGTCCTTCACCATCTGATACGGCTGCATCACGTACGACCGGATCTGGCTCCCCCAGCCGACCTGGGCCTGCTTGCCGGCGATCGCGTCGAGCTCGGCCTGGCGGTCCTCCTCCGCCTTCGCCGCGATCATCGCCTGCAGCCGACCCATCGCCCGCTCTCGGTTCTGGAGCTGGCTGCGCTCCTCCTGGCTCGACGCGACGAGACCCGACGGATGGTGGATGAGCCGGACGGCTGACGAGGTCTTGTTGATGTGCTGACCGCCCGCACCCGACGCACGAAACACCTGCATCTCGATGTCGGACTCGTCGATCTCCACGTCGACGTTGTCCAGCAGCGGCCACACCTGGACGGCGGCGAACGAGGTCTGACGACGCCCCTGGTTGTCGAACGGGCTGATCCGCACCAGCCGGTGGGTCCCCCGTTCGGCCGACATGAGGCCGTAGGCGTAACGGCCGGAGATCGTGACCTCGGCGGACATGATCCCCGCCTCCTGACCCTCGCTCACGCCGTTCAACTCGATGGAGAAGCCGCGGCGCTCGCACCACTTCTCGTACATGCGCAGCAGCATCTCGGAGAAATCCTGCGCGTCGACGCCGCCGTCCTTCGCGTTGATCTGCACGATGCAATCGGCGTCGTCGTGCTCACCGGTGAACAGCGACCGCAGTTCGAGCCGGTCGAGCGTCGCCGCCGCGGCCTCGAGTTGACCTTCGATCTCGGGTTCGTGTGACTCGTCGTCCTCGTCGCGGGCGAGTTCATGGAGTACCTCGACGTCGGCCAGCTGCGACGCCAGCGTGTCATAGGTGTCGAGGTCGTCCTTGAGGTTGGCGTACTCGGCGTTGAGCTTCTTCGCCCGGTCCTGGTCGTCCCACAGCGCCGGGTCGGCGATCTCGGCCTCGAGGATCGCGAATCGCTCGCGGTTGTCGGCGATCGCCAGATACTGCTCGGCCTCGGCAAGCCGACGCTGCGCGTCTCGGATGTCGGAGGTGAAGTCACGCATGAGCCGACCCGAGGCTACCGCCACGTCGATCCACCGAACTCTGCGCGTTCAGACCCGCCTGCCGAGCTGCATCGCGCACGATTCGGGGAGGTCGGTGGCGGTGGGGGGTCAGCGAAGCCCGCAGGAGGGGGTGCCGTAGCAGTTCTTGAACTTGTCGCCGCTGCCACACGGACACGGAGCGTTGCGGGGTGTCTTGGCGATGACGTCCTTGGTGACGGTCTGCTGCTTGGTCGGCGCGGCTGGGGCACCCGACTCGCCCGAGGCTGCCGCCTCGAAGCCTCCGGCATCGACGTCGTCGGAGGAACTCGTCTGGAGGTTCTGCACGGCCTCCATCGACGAACGGGTCTGCGCTGCCGTCGGCTCGGCTCCGGGCAGGACCTGGACGTGCATCACGTACTTGACGAAGTCCTGGGCGATGCCGGTCATCATCGCGCCGAACATCTCGAAGCCTTCTCGCTGCCACTCGGTGAGCGGGTCCTTCTGCCCCATCGCGCGCAGGTTGATGCCACCCTGCAGGTAGTCCATCTCCTCGAGGTGTTCGCGCCAACGCTGGTCGATGATCCGGAGCATCACCTGGCGCTCGACCTGGCGGAGGACGTCCTCACCCATCTCTGCCTCGCGGGCCTCGTAGTGGCTGGTCGCGTCGGCCATGACGAGGTCGTAGATCTCGTCGGTGTCCTCGAGGGCTTCGAGCTGCTCGAGCGTGACCGTCGTCGGCCAGAACGTGCCGAGTTCCTTGTGCAGCGTGTCCACGTCCCACTCGTCGGTGGCCACCGAGGCACAGTGCGTACCGATCAGCGAGTCGACCGCCTCGGCGAGGTACTCCATGGCGGCGGCCCGCAGGTCCTCGCCGTCGAGGATCTGGTCGCGGCGCGCATAGATGATCTTGCGCTGCTCGTTCATCACCTCGTCGTACTTGAGGACGTTCTTGCGGATCTCCGCGTTCTTCGTCTCGACGGTGGTCTGGGCCCGTTCGATGGCCTTGGTGACCATCTTCGCCTCGATCGCCTCGTCGTCGGGCAAGGCCCGACCCATCACGTAGTTGAGGGCACCGGTGGCGAACAGGCGCATCAGGTCGTCTTCCAGGCTGAGGTAGAACCGGCTCTCGCCCGGGTCACCCTGACGACCGGAACGACCGCGGAGCTGATTGTCGATACGCCGGGAGTCGTGGCGCTCGGAACCGATCACGTACAGCCCGCCGAGCTCGCGGACCTTGTCCGCGTCCTCGGCGCAGACCGCCCGGTGCGCCTCGAACCGCTCGTCGTACAGAGCGAGCGCTTCCTTGCGTTGGGTCTGGAACTCCTCGGGCAGCTGGTCGAGCGGCATCGGGAGCTCGAACTCCTCGACCAGCAGGTCCTCGGTGAACCCGGCC
>JBCBDK010000611.1:1189-2583 GCA_038529675.1 Actinomycetota bacterium | reverse complement strand
CCCAAGCAGGCGTCGCGCGGCGTCGCACGTCGGCCGGTCGAGTCGAGCGACGCGCCGGACGACCGATGGCGCTCACGGCCGTGGGCGGCACGGCTGGTGCGCTTCGCGATCCTGGCGATCCCGATCATCCTGTCGTTCCTGTTCGCACTCGCAGCGAGCAACGCGATCGCCGAGCCGGACGGTTGGCCGATGAGGATCGTCCGTTGGCTCTGCATCGCCATCGCGTCGACGGTGCTGCTGATCGCGCTGCAACGCTTCGCTCGGCGTTTCATCCCGCTGGCCGGCCTCTTGTCGCTGACGCTGATCTTCCCCGACACCGCACCATCCCGGTTCGGCACGGCGCTGCGTCGATCGACGCCGAAGCAGCTACGGGCCCGCCTCGCCGAGGTCGGCGAGCATGGCCTCGGCGACACGCCGCGTGAGGCAGCCGAGCAACTGCTCGATCTCGTGGCGCAGCTCTCCCGACACGACCGGCTCACCCGAGGCCACTCGGAGCGCGTACGCGCGTACTCGCGGATCATCGGCGAGGAGATGAAGCTCGACGAGGCCGAACTCGACCGCCTCACCTGGGCCGGCATGATCCACGACGTCGGCAAGATGTACGTGCCGACCGAGGTGCTGAACAAGCCGGGGCGTCTCACCGACGAGGAGTTCGACCTCATCAAGTCCCACACGACGCACGGCAAGACGCTCGTGGTCGGGTTGTCCGACTGGCTGGGGGAGTCGGTCAACGCCGTGTGGGAACACCACGAGCGATGGGAGGGTGGCGGCTACCCGACCGGTGTCACCGGCGATCAGACCGCACTCGCCTCGCGCATCGTGTCGGTCGCCGACGCGTTCGATGTGATGACTTCGGCCCGCTCGTACAAGAAGCCGATGTCGGCGACGTTGGCGCGCACCGAGCTCGAGCGGTGCGCCGGTGCCCAGTTCGACCCGACCGTGGTGCGGGCGATGCTGTCGATATCGCTCGGCAAGTTGTGGGCGATGATGGGTCCGCTCTCGCTCATCGCCCAGGTTCGACTCTTCCCACGACGGTTGACGCAAGCGGGCACGGCGGTGGCTGCCACCTCGGCAGCCCTGATCGCACTGGTGATGACCGCCGTCGCCGACGGCCTGCCCTGGGTGGCCAGTTCCGAATCGGTCGCCATCGCCCCCGCCGTCACCACACCCCCAGCGACATCGCCGCCGGCGACGACGCCGGCCACGTCGCCGCCGGCGGAGGAGCCGGTCGTCGCGCCCGAGCCGACGACGACCACATCGACGACCACGAGCACCACGACGACCACCACGAGTACGACGACCGTGCCGCCCCCGGCGACGTCGACGCCGGTCACGGCGGCGCCGGCTCCGACGCCAACCACGCCGCCAACGCCGGCACCGGCGACCACCCAGCC
>JBCBDK010000611.1:0-1089 GCA_038529675.1 Actinomycetota bacterium | reverse complement strand
CGCCGGCTCCGACGCCAACCACGCCGCCAACGCCGGCACCGGCGACCACCCAGCCGCCCGCGCCAACCACCTTGGCCCCGGTGCCGACGCCAACGACCACGACGACCACCACGACCCTGCCGGTCGCTCCGACGCAGCTGACGCTCGCGTCGAGCGGAACCGGTGACTCGGTGTCGGGTGGCGAGCTCGAACTCGTGCAAGCGGGTCCGGCCAACGGTTCGCCCTTGCCCAACTACGACACCGATCGCAACGACGACCCCGGTCTCACACTGCAACGGTCGACCGATGGCATCGACTCGACCGACGCTGCAGCGGTGCAGTCGTGGCGCCTCCCCATGACGACCGAGCGCCTCGACATGCCCGCTCGCCTGCAGCTCTGGTTCGCGCCGGCGTCAACACCCGGTACCGGGTTCATGGTGCTCGAGGCCGGCCTGTTCGACTGCGCCGCTACTGGCGAGGACTGCGTCGAACTCGCCCGCGACACCGCAGTGCTGCAGCCCGAGCCGGACGTGTTCCAGGGCGTGTCGTTCGTGCTCGTCTCGCCAGGCGGTGAGCACGAGCTCGAGCCGGGCCGACGAGCCGAGATCCGCATCGCCGTCCCTGGTGGCGCAGCCGACGCGATGGTGGCCTTCGACTCGACCGAGTACCCGGCCACCGTCACGTTCGGTCGGTAGCGCCCGTCGGTCGGTCGTGTCACCGGTTCGCAGATTTCGCGAACCACCTCGGCCGCCTGGTCGTAGAGGCCTGTCGAGGAGGCACGAACGCCTGCTCTCGACATCCAACCTCTTCGGGAGAGAACCATGACACGTCCACGACTGCGGAGCGTCACCTCCGCCGCCTTCATCCTGACCGTCGGTGCTGCCGCACCGGCGCTGATCACCGGCTCGACGTCGATCGCGTCGGCATTGAGCACCGACGGCACGGCATCTTGCCTCGCCACGACCTTCGCCTCCACCGGCGACATCACCGACACGGTCGACGATTTCCGGGCCGCGCTCGGTGACCTCAACGCATTCGAGCCGGTGGCCAACGCCGACGGCCGTCGCCAGATCAACTGGGACGCCGCGCCGGCGGCGATCAGCGACCCGA
>JBCBDK010000610.1:0-2590 GCA_038529675.1 Actinomycetota bacterium | reverse complement strand
CCCCAGCGTGGCCCGCTCCGGTTCGGCGAGGTGAACGAGGAAGTACTCGAGATCCTCTGCGACCCGGAGCGGGCCACGCTGGGGCGAGCCGAGGGCGTGGTCACCATCGTCGACGACGACTGAGCCGGCCGTGCGCAGGCGCACGCGTCGCGATTCGTTCGAGCCCTGTCGGACCTCATCGCACGTGGCCTTCGCCGAGCTGCGCCTCGTGGCACCCTCGCCGCACGGTGCGCACGTTCGTGTCAGACTCGTCGGCGATGAGCGACACGTCCGATCCCTCCGACACGCCCGGCGCCCCCTCACGTGCGGCATTCCTGGGGATGGGTGTGATGGGTGCGCCGATGGCGCGACACGTCGCCAAAGCCGGCCACGAGGTCACGGTCTACAACCGGACCGCGGCGAAGGCGCTCGCCTGGGTGGCGCTCCACGGACACCGCGCGGCGCCGACGCCCGCAGAGTCCGCCGACGGCGCCGACGTGGTGATGATGTGCGTCGGCGCCGACGACGACGTGCGCGAGGTCGTGTACGGCGACGCCGGCGTGCTCGCCTCGATGAAGGCGGGTTCGGTGCTGGTCGATCACACCACGGCATCGGCCGACCTGGCTCGGGAGCTGGCGTCGGCGTGTGCGGAACGTGGCGTCGGGTTCGTGGACGCACCCGTGTCGGGTGGCCAGGCCGGCGCCGAGAACGGGCAGCTGACCGTCATGTGCGGCTCCGACGATCCAGCAGCGTTCGAGCTCGCAGCCCCGGTGATCGGCGCCTTCGCCCGCTCGTGTGTGTTGCTCGGTGACGCCGGCGCCGGCCAGCTGACCAAGATGGTCAATCAGATCTGCATTGCGGGCATGATCCAGGGGTTGTCCGAGGCGGTGAACTTCGGGATGCGAGCCGGGCTCGACATCGAGCAGGTCGTCGGGGTGATCGGCAAGGGAGCGGCGCAGAGCTGGCAGATGGACAACCGCGCGACCACGATGGCTGACGGGTCGTTCGAGTTCGGGTTCGCGGTCGACTGGATGCGCAAGGACCTCTCGATCGTGCTCGAGGAGGCTGGCCGGAACGGGGCGCGCCTGCCGGTCACGGCGTTGGTCGACCAGTTCTACGCACAGATCCAGGAGCGGGGCGGGAATCGTTGGGACACGAGCAGCCTCATCGACCTCCTCACCCGTCCCTGAGACTCCGCACGCTCACGTCGGCGTTCACGCCAGCCCCAGCACCGACGGCAGCCACACGTCCAGCCGCTCGAGGATGATCTCGTCGGCACCCGCCAGCCCATGGCCGGTTCCGGGCAGGATCACGGGCTCGCCGCGACCGGCGATCGCCGCCACGAGTTCGCTCGACTGCGCCGGCAGGACGTCGTCGTCGGCTCCGTGGATGAGCAGGAGGGGCCGTCCCTCGAGGCCCGGCGCCACCTCGCAGCCAGCCGACTGCGTCGCGAACGTGACGACGCCCGAGACCGACCCGGTCATCACGACGGCGGCGCGGATGGCGACGGCGCCACCGAAGCTGTGGCCGGCGACGACGACGCGCTCGGCTCCGGCGTCGCGGGCGAGCTCGACGCCGACGGCGAGGTCGTGCGCACAGAGGTCGAGGTTGTTCGGCTCCCGGTAGCCGACGCGGAGGACGGGCACCCCACGAGCCGACCAGCGCTCGCCCAGCTGTTGATAGAGGCTTCGGCCCGGACCGTGGAGGCCGCCGAGCGCGCCGCCGCAGAGCACCAGCGCCGCTCCGGCGTGGCGAACACTCGACGGCGGGCGGTGATGCAGCACCGTGTGGAGGCCGCGCTGCGTGTACGCCTCACGGAGCGAGACGTCGTCGGCGACGTCGACCTCGACGGTCGCGAACGGGACGAGCGCCTCCAGCGCCGTCGGCGATGTCGGATCCGCTCCGGTTTGGTCCGGCACGTCAGCGGAGGTCATGGGCGGTCCCCGGCGTCCATCACCTGACGGTACCGCTGTCCGTGCGACGGCGTCGTGCCGACTCGGTGCGCAGTGCGAAGATGCGGTCGTGAACACCGACGACACCTTCGCGGCCGCCGCCGAGCGGGTCGCCGACGGCGCCGACCATCACGAGGAGGCCAAGGCGATCGTCGCCCAGATGACGAAGGCGGAACGGCTCGGCTGCCTCGACGGCGACCTACCGTTCTGGCCGGGCCTCGCCGACATGACCGCCGGCGGCTACTACACCCACACGTGGCCGGCGGCCGTGGTCGAACGGCTGGGCGTGCCCGGGATCCAGTTCGCCGACGGGCCCCGCGGCGCCGTGATCGCAGACGGCACGGCGTTCCCGGTGAGCATGGCGCGGGGCGCTGCGTTCGATCCGGCGCTCGAGGAGCGGATCGGCGACGCGATCGGCCTGGAGCTCCGCGCGGCCGGCGCGACCTTCACCGGCGCGGTGTGCCTGAACCTGCTCCGCCACCCGGCGTGGGGGCGAGCGCAGGAGACGTACGGCGAGGACCCTAACCACGTCGGCGAGATGGCGGCTGCCTTCACGACGGGGCTGCAGCGCCACGTGATGGCGTGCATGAAGCACTTCGCGCTGAACTCGATGGAGAACGCACGCTTCACCGTCGACGTGTCGGTGGAGGAGCGCGCGT
>JBCBDK010000609.1:0-2608 GCA_038529675.1 Actinomycetota bacterium | reverse complement strand
CAGCGCGAGCCGTCCGGTCTTCGCGAGCCAGCCCAACTCCTCGTGACCGGGCTCCACGACTGCGTCGAGGTCGGCCGACAACACGGCGTTGCCCGGTGTGAGCTCGAAGGTGCCGGTACTGACGGCCCCACCGGCCGACACGTGAGCGACCTGCCCGCCCGCCTCGGACGAGCCGAGGCCGTCGATGACCATCACGGCGGGAAGGTGGGCGAGGAACTCCGCCTTGAGCGGCGCAGAGAGCGCAGCGCCGCCCGACAGGATCACGTTGAGCGACGACAGGTCGTAGGCACCGGGGCCGCTCTTGGCTCGGTCGAGTTCGTCCAGCAGCGGTCGGGCGAACGCATCGCCGACGATCAGCAGGAAGGCGACCCGCTCGCGCTCGATGGTGGACCAGATGTCGGCAGGGTCGAGTCGTTCCGGGACCGATTGGATGACGACGGTGCCACCGCCGAGCCACGTCCGGAAGCTCACCCAGTGGCCGGCGCCGTGCATGAACGGCGGGGCGAGGAGGGCACGCTGACCGTCCTGGGCCGCGGCCACGAAGTCGTGGACCGTGTCGGCTTCCTTCGAGCCGCCGAAACACTCGCGCATCGCGTCGCCGTTGCGCCACATCACGCCCTTCGGCATGCCCGTGGTGCCGCCGGTGTAGAGGAGGTACAGGTCGTCGGCGTTCCACTCGACGTCGGGGCGGTCGGGTGAGGCGGCGGCGAGCGCATCCTCGTACCAGACGGCACCAGGCAGCAGTGGGTTCCCCGACCCGTCGGGCACCTGGACGACGACGTCGAGCCCGGGGAGGTCGGGCAGCACCGCTGCGAGCGTTGGCGTGAACGCGGAGTGGATGACGACGGCCCTCGCTGACGCATCTGCGAGCAGGTACCGGAGTTCCTCGGCCACGTACCGGTAGTTGACGTTGAGCGACGCCAACCGTGCCTTCAAGGAGCCGAGCATGCACTCGAGGTACTCGTTGCCGTTGTGGAGATAGATCGCGACGTGGTCCTGGCCCGACTCGTGCCCCGCCAGATCGGCACGTTCGGTATGACATCCGAGTCCG
Source organism: Actinomycetota bacterium (assembly GCA_038529675.1). GTDB lineage: Bacteria > Actinomycetota > Acidimicrobiia > Acidimicrobiales > Ilumatobacteraceae > Ilumatobacter_A. Next base: position 1,557 of record JBCBDK010000609.1, on the reverse strand, counting down.
TGCGCGAGCAAGTGGTTCGCCAGGCGCCGCGTCCGTTCGGTCACCTCCGCCCACGTGAAGCGACGATCGCCGTACACGAGGCACTCCTCGTCGGGCCGGGTCGCTGCGATCGCCTCGTGGACGGCCGCCAGCGGGATCTCGGCCGCCGACTGGCCGGGCAGGAGGTGCACGGGGTCAGCGGATCACTCGTAGTACCGGAAGATCACGTTGGCGACGCACGAGGGCTTCGCTGCGCCCTCGACCTCGAACGTGAACTCCATCATCACCTGCGCACCGCCGGCGATGTCGTCGACACTGAGCAGCTTTGCGCCGAGCCGGAGCTGAGCCCCGACCGGCACCGGCGCGGGGAACCGGACCTTCTCGGTCCCGTAGTTGACGCCCATCGAGATCCCGGACACACCAAAGATCTGCGGCGAGAGCATGGGGCCGAGCGACAGCGTCAGGTAGCCGTGTGCGATCGGACCGCCGAACGGCCCCGCCTTGGCCTTCTCCACGTCGACGTGGATCCACTGGTGGTCACCGGTCGCCTCGGCGAAGGTGTTGACCTGTTCCTGGGTGATCTCGACGTAGGGGGAGTAGCCGAGATGCTCCCCGACGAGGTCCTTGAGGCCGGTGATGCCGTCGATCATGCGCGTCATGGCCGTCGATGTTGGCAGACTGCGCCGGTGAGCGACGAAACCGGACCCGACGCTGGCACCGAGGCCCCGGACGCCGGCTCCGACCCCGACTCGGCCGGTGCCGACGTTCCGTTCCGGTCCGGCTTCGTCACGTTCGTCGGTCGTCCGAACGTCGGCAAATCATCGATCGTGAACGCGATCTGTGGTCGCAAGATCTCGATCGTTTCCGACAAACCCCAGACCACTCGGCACCGCATCATGGGCGTGCTCACTCGGCCCGACAGTCAATTGGTGTTCGTCGACACGCCCGGGTTGCACAAGCCGGTCACGGCGCTCGGTGAGCGGGTCAACGCGACGGCACTCGACAGCGTCAGCGGTGGCGGTCCCGACGCCGAACTCGATGCGGTTGCGCTCGTGCTCGACGCGACCCAGCCGTTCGGCAAGGGTGATCGTTGGGTCGCCGATCGACTCGACATGCGCCGCGCGATCGTCGTGGTCAACAAGACCGACCGGGCCAAGCCCGATCAGGTGCTGGCGATGCTGACCGCCGCCTCCGAGCTCGACGCGGTGGCGTACTTCCCCGTGTCGGCGCGGACCGGGGAGGGGATCGGCGCGTTGGTCGAGCACCTCACCGATGGACTACCCGAGGGCCCGAAGTACTTTCCCGACGACGAGGTGAGCGATCTTCCCGAGGAGCGATGGGTCGCTGAACTCGTCCGCGAGCAACTGCTCGCGGTGACCCGTGACGAACTGCCGTACTCGATCGCCACGCAGGTGACCGAGTGGGAGTGGCCCCACATCCGCGTCGACATCGTCGTCGAGCGGGACAGTCAGAAGGGCATGGTGATCGGCAAGGGCGGCTCCGTCCTCAAGCGGGTCGGTGAACGTGCCCGAGCCCAGCTGCCTGACGGGGTGTACCTCGAACTCCGGGTCAAGGTCG
>JBCBDK010000608.1:0-2616 GCA_038529675.1 Actinomycetota bacterium | reverse complement strand
CCCGTTCGAGCCGGGCCGTGTTCGCGCTCGAGCGGATGCCCGACCCGCTCCTCGATCAGCGCGAGCAGTTCGAGCAGCGTCACCCTCGTCCCGAAGGCCAGGTTCACCGGCGTCGGATGGGTCACGCGCCGTTCGACGGCGAGTCGAAGCGTCTCGCAGACGGTTCCGACGTAGGTGAAGTCGCGGCTCTGCTCGCCGTCACCGTGCACCTGGACCGGCCGGTCGGACAGTGCCGCATCGACGAAGGCCGGGACGACCGCTGCGTACGCATGACCCGGTGCCTGGTAAGGCCCGAACACGTTGAAGAACCGGAACGCGAGGGTGCCGAGACCGTAGCTCCGTTGCCATGCAAGGGTGTACTGCTCGGTCGCGAGCTTGCTGACGGCGTACGGACTCATCGGCTGGCACACCATGTCTTCGCGCTTCGGAAGCGTCGGATTCGCACCGTAGACGGACGACGACGAGGCGACCACGACGTGCGGCGGTGCGTCGGCGAATGCCGCTGCACGGAGCAGTTCGAGCGTGCCCGTCGCGTTGACGTCGTGTGTCGGGCGCGGGGCGTCGATCGAGCGCGGCACGGAGGGGATGGCCGCCAGATGGATCACGCCGTCGACGGATCGCACGAGCCTCGAACACTCGTCGTCGAGCACACTCCCCTCGACCACTTCGTAGTCGGCGCCGAGGACGTTGCGTCGGAAACCGGTCGAGAAGTCGTCGAACGCAATCGGCTCGTGACCGTGTTCGACGAGGTGACGGCACAGATTCGTGCCGACGAATCCAGCTCCTCCGGTGACGAGAACGCGCATCGGGGCAGGCTACGTGTTTCGACCGAGCGCTCGACGGAGCCGGCGGTAGAAGGCTTCGGTGGACGCAGCGGTCCGCTCGATCGAGAACTCCGCTCCGATTCGGTTCCGACCGGCCTCGCCCAGGCGTCGTCCGCGAGCGGGATCAGTGATCAGCTCGATGATTGCGGCGGCGAGGAGATCAGCACGTTCGCTCGGCACGAGCAGACCGGTGGGCCGCAAGTCGTTCCGACCGAGGACCTCGGCGGTCCCGCCCACATCGGTTGCCACCACCGGAACGCCTGCCGCCATCGCCTCGGCGACCACGTTCGGAAAGCCCTCCGTCCTGGATGGCGACACGAGGAGGTCGAGGCCCGCGTGGAATCGCGCCGGTGATGAGGTCGGCCCGACCAGTCGGACATTCGCGTCGCACACTCCGTGCCGCTCGATCAGCACGGCGAGATCCGCGTTCGCGCCGTCGAGGCCGGGCCCGGCGAGGACCAGCTCGACGTCTGCCGGCAGCTGGGGATGCGCGAGCGACCACGCCTCGATGACGACGTCGATGCCCTTGTCCTCGGACCAGCGACTCAGCACGCCGACGACGGGTCCGCGCGGGCGCTCGGCTGGCTCGACTGCGTCGTCGCCGAACAGCGGGGTGCTGACAGCGTTGTAGGCGACGGCTTGGCGGCGTCCGCGGAACCCGAACTCGGTGTGTCGATGCATTGCCGCCGCGGAACAGCACAGCAGTCCGACCGAGACGCGGCGAGACAAGAACGCCGCCGTGCGCACGACGAAGCGGGTGCGGCGCGACAGCCCGACGGAGATCGGGTCGGTGCGACGAACACCCCAGACGTGCGCAGGCCCCGACCGGATCCGACGCGCCGCGATGCTGAGCACGAACGCGTGGTACATCCACGAGTGCAACACGTCGACATCGCGCGATCGTCGCCGCAGTCGCCAGTACCACCGAACGATTGCCAAAGGCGTGAGCGACGCCGCGACCACGAGTTCGACCGGCGGGTCGTTCGTCTCGAGGTCGGTTCGCATCTCGGGGCTCGCCGTCATCGACCAGACGGCCACGGTGTGACCGTCGGTCGCCTGGTGGCGTGCCAGCTGCGACAACTGGAGTTCGGCGCCACCACGGGTCAGCTTCGGGATCACGTGGACGATCCTCACGATGCCGCCCCATCGGTGCGCGCGCCAGCAAGCGGCTGGGGTCGGTACACGTCGAGCAACTCCGACCAGATCCGCTGTTGTGAAAAGTTGGCCGTCACCCAGCGACGCCCGTGGTCACCCATGCGGCGCCGCACGGCATCGTCGGTCATCGAGGTGAGCGACTCGGCGAGACCGGCGACATCGCCGACGCTGACCAGAAGCCCTGAACGCCCGTCGTCGACCGCGTCGACGGTGCCGGTCGCTGCATAGCCGACGACAGGAACCCCGCTGAGTTGGGCCTCGAGGGGAACGTTCGGCAGGCCCTCGCGGTACGACGGGAAGGCGAGGACGTCGAATCCCGTCAGCAGCGGAACGGGATCGTCGAGCCAGCCCGTGCTGACCACACCGTCGCCACGGGCGATCCGTTCGGTCGCCTCGATCGGGAGTCGGTCACCGTCCTCGGGTGCGCCGACGAGCACCAGGCGCGCACCGGGGTGGTCCGATCGGACGATGTCGAACGCGCGTAGAAGATCGCCGACGCCCTTGTCGTTCGTCAGGCGTCCGACGAACCCGATGATGAGGCCGGCCACGTTCTCGAGTCCGAGTCGTCGCCGTGCCTCGTCGCCGGGGACGAGCGGGCTGAACCGTCGAGGAGCGATCCCGGTCCCAGATCCGGCGC
>JBCBDK010000607.1:0-2624 GCA_038529675.1 Actinomycetota bacterium | reverse complement strand
AGCGGAGGCGTCGAACACGCTCAGCAAGGTCCACCAGTAGGCGATCGCCTCGCGCTCCTCCCACGAGTACGACTCGGGGTCGAACGTGTCCCAGGAGAGCTGCGCGGGGTCCCACCCCTCCCGTTGGCTGGCGGTCCAGATCTCCTCCATCTTCTCGGTGCCCTGCTGCCAGCTGAGTGGGAAGACGTTGGGCTGCGCCGTCGCCGGCGGCAGGTCCATCGTGCGTGCGAGCTTCTCGTCGGTCCTCATGCGCTCGACCCAACCAGCCCACCCGAAGATCGTCAAGACCTTAACGAAAGGTTGGGACCAAGGTCCCGTTCGGCTGCGGACGCACCACGTCGACGCGTCGACCGCCGATCTGCGTTCACCTCGTTCCAGGGTCCGGGAGCGGTCGGACGCAGATCCCGTCGGGTCGGTCCGGGGAGGCGGACGCCGGCGTGAGGTGGCCGAGCGTCCGCCAGATCAGCGCGAGCATCACCGCCGAGCCGACGAATCCGAACCAGTACGGCGCGGTGATGTCGATCCGCCCGGCCAACACGGCCCCGACCGCTGCGCCGATGACGAGGCCGCCCTGGACGGCCACCATGTACACCGCTCCGACGCGACCCTGCAGGGCCTCGGGCGTCGCCACCTGGCGGACGGTCGTCGAGGTCGTGCCCCACATCGCCGCATGGATTCCGAAGACGAGCACGGCACCGACGCCGACCGAATCCGTCGCCACGCCGACGGCGAGCGTGGTGATGAGACCCAGCTGGATCGCGTTCGCGACGAGCACGATGCGGCGACGATCGAAACGATCGGCGATCGCTCCTGCGTGGAGTCCGAACAGCAGCCACGGCAGCCTGCCGAGCAGCCACGAGATGCCGACGACCAGCGCATCGTCGGTGAGCGACTCGACGAGGAACGGCGCAGCGACCCACAAGATGCCGTCGGCGAGATTGCTGGCCCACGACGAGCCGAGCAACGGGCGGAACGACCGACCCCATCGCACCGGCGCCACGGCCGCCACGATCCGACGCACGCGGCGACGCTACCGATCGGTTCGCTGGGGCCGCGTCGCGGTTTCCGTCCGCAGCCCTCGGCGAACGGACGCACGTCCGGGTGAGCGCCGGCGGCACCTCGGCAAACGACGTGCGTCTGGGTGCAACGGCGGGCGTCTCGTAGGATCGCTCGCCGTATGAGGCAGCACGCACACAAGATCGCGGTCATCGGCGGCGACGGCATCGGCCCCGAGGTGACCGCCGAGGCGGTCAAGGTCGTTCGCGCTGCAGGGGTCGATCTCGAGACGACGGACTTCGACCTCGGCGGCAGCCGCTACCTGCGCGACGGCGAGATCCTCTCCGACGAGACGCTCGACGAGCTCCGGGCCTTCGACTGCATCCTGCTCGGCGCGGTGGGCACCCCCGAGGTGCCGCCCGGGGTGATCGAGCGTGGGCTCTTGCTCAAGATGCGGTTCGAGCTCGATCTCTACATCAACCAGCGACCGTTCGTCGGCACCGCACCCGGCCACGACACGCCCCACGAGTTCGTCGTGATCCGCGAGAACACCGAAGGCCCGTACGTGGGCGAGGGCGGGGCGCTTCGGGTCGGGACGAGGCACGAGGTCGCCACCCAGGGGTCGGTCAACACACGTCTCGGAGTGGAGCGTTGCATCCGCCACGCGTTCGAGCTGGCGAACTCCCGCGATCGCAGGCACCTCACGCTCGTTCACAAGACCAACGTGCTCACGTTCGCCGGCGGCCTCTGGGAGCGGACGTTCGACGAGGTGGCCGCCGAGTTCCCCGACGTCGACACCGCCTACAACCACGTCGACGCGGCGTGCATCTACTTCGTCCAGGACCCGCACCGCTACGACGTCGTGGTCACCGACAACCTGTTCGGCGACATCCTGACCGACCTCGGCGGCGCCGTGTCGGGCGGCATCGGGCTCGCGAGCAGCGCCAATCTGAACCCGGCGCGTACCGGTCCGTCGATGTTCGAGCCCGTCCACGGATCGGCCCCCGACATCGTGGGCACCGGCCAGGCCAACCCGACGGCCGCGATCCTGTCGGCCGCGCTGATGCTCGACTTCCTCGGCGAGGGTGCCGCCGCCGACCGGATCCGCGCCGCCTCCGCCGACCCTGTCACCGGGAGCACCACCGAGGTCGGTGACGCCATCGCCGCCCGCGTGGGAAACTGAGCCGAGCAACCACATCACGTTCTGGGTCTGACCCCAGACGTGATCACACATCACGTTCTGGGTCTGACCCCAGATGTGATCGAGGAGAGACCGATGCCCATCACCGCCACCGAGAAGATCTGGATGAACGGCGAGCTCGTGCCGTGGGAGCAGGCCCAGGTGCACGTGCTGACGCACACGCTCCACTACGGGATGGGCGTGTTCGAGGGCATCCGCGCCTACGAGACCGCGCAAGGCCCGGCCGTGTTCCGGCTCACCGAGCACATCGAGCGGCTGTTCGCGTCCGCCCAGATCCTCGGCATGGAGATCCCGTACACGGTCGACGAGCTGATCGCTGCGACGAAGGAGACCGTCGCCGCCACCGGACTCAGCTCGTGCTACATCCGACCGCTCGCGTACTTCGGCTACGGCGAGATGGGGCTGAACACGCTCCCGTGCACGGTCG
>JBCBDK010000606.1:0-2628 GCA_038529675.1 Actinomycetota bacterium | reverse complement strand
CTGACGGCACAGCGACCCGGCCGATCGGTGAGGCGGGCTACGCCGTGCGGTCCGACGGCGATGGTGACCTGGCCGTCACGGTCGCCGGCGAGCGCCGGGGGTGGCTCGGGGGTTTCCTGCTCGATCGGATCGTCCAGCACGCTCGCGACGTCGGCCTCGAGAACCTCCAGGCGGAGGTGCTCCTGGAGAACCGGCCGATGCTGGCGCTGCTCCGACACCGTGGAGCCGTCGACCTGGAGCACGACGACGGTGTCGTCCGGGTCGCGATCCCGACCGACGGTTCGATTCCGTCGTGGGCGCCGCTCGACGAGCGCCCGCACCTGCTCGTCGAGGTCGCTGGGAGCCGATGGTCGGGTGAGGACGCTGCTCGTCGCGCCGGGCACTCGGTCGCGATCTGCTCCGGTCCGGAGCGGCGACGGGGTGGCTGCCCGGAGCTCGACGGGCGACCGTGCCCGTTGGTCGAGGGTGCCAATGCCGTGGTCGTCGTCCGAGATCCGGAGGATCCGACGACACACGCGCTGATCCGGGCCCATCACGAGCGTCGCTCCGATGTGCCGGTCGTCGTGCGACGAGCCGAGTTGCTGCCGGACGAACTCGCCGACATCGTCGTCGACGTGCCAGGGGGTGCCGACGACGTGGTGCAGTGGGTGAGCGGGGTCGGACGTGACCCGTCCGATGCATCGCCCGAGGCGCCTGTTCAGCCGGAAGCGCAGCCCGGCGAGGACGTGACGTAGCGACGGATCGCCGCGAGGGTGAGGAGCTGGGGATAGTCGCGCTCGGGGATGTCGCGGTCGATCGATCGCGACAGGTGCTCCATCACCGACAGGTGCTCCATCGAATCGAGTTGCAGCGACACCCAGACGTCGGCATCCGGGTCGAGCGCGGCGAACTCGTCGGCCAGTTTCGGCGCGGCTGCTTCGAACGCATCGCGAACGATCGCATCGGCATCGATGTCTGGACTGGCCACGACCACATCGTCTCCGTGCCGCCGCCCTCGGGCCAGGGGCGTATGGCCCTGCCGGTCACCCGCTCTCCTCGCGCAGAGTCGAGGTATGGGTGCCGATGTGTCTCGCACGTGTGCGGACTGGAGTCTTCGCCGGGCCCTCGTGGTCGCACCCCACGGTGAACCGTCGGCGGAGGTGACGGCGTGGGCATCGTCGGTCGTGGGACTGGGCGGTGAGGTCCGAACACTGCCCGACGCGGAGACGCCATCGCTGCCGACCGCGATCGACGACGTCGACGCCGACCTCGTCGTGGTCGCCGTGCCGTTCGAGCCGCGCTGGTCCCGCCACGCCACCGCGAACTGGGTGCGCTCCGTGCTCCAGCAGGTCGACCGACCGATCGCCATCATCGGGCCGCTCGTCCGGCTGTCGGTGCGTGGCGGTGGCACGGTCGTGGCCGGCGTTGGCTGCGGCCCGGGCACCGACGCCGCCCTGCCCTGGGCGGCCCGCCTCGCCGAGCATCTCGGACTCGACCTGGCGCTCGTGGGCACGGTGCCAAACCATCCGGCGCTCGGGCCGGACGGCCTGCTCGACGTGATCGCGTTCTATCTCGACCGGGGCGTCCTCGCCGACTGGAAGGCCGAGGACCTCGAGCGGTGGGCCGGCGAGCTGCGGGCGATGACGTCGACACCGATCGACATCTCGCAGCGGGTCGAGCGAGGTGCGCCCGGACCGGGCCTTGTTCGAGCCGCAGTCGACGCAGCGATCGTGGTGATGGGACGCCACGGCTTCCGGCGGGATCACGTCGCCTTGCACAAGCCGCTCCGTCACGTGCTCGATCACGCCGAGTGGCCCGTGGTGGTGGTGCCGCCCGAGGACGGGGAGTGACCTCGCCGACGCTCGGTGAGGGAAGATCGCATGGAGTCTGCGCTCGGTGACGTCGGCATCGACGAACAGCCGGCGCGACGCGGTCTGACGACCGCAGAGGTCGAGGAGCGGCGCGCCGCAGGGAAGGTCAACCACATCCCCGACCGCACGTCGCGCACGTACCTCGGGATCGTGCGCAGCAACGTCTTCACGCGGTTCAACGCACTGATCAGCGCACTGGCGGTCGTGATCCTGGTCGTCGGGGAACTCGTCGACGCACTGTTCGCCGGGGTGATGCTGCTCAATACCGCGATCGGCATCGTCCAGGAGTCGCGAGCGAAGCGAACGCTCGATCGACTTCGGGTGCTGATCGCTCCGACGATAGGGGTCGTGCGCGACGGCGCCGAGGAATCGGTCGATCCCGAGGAACTCGTCGTCGACGACCTCGTCGTCCTCCGCTCGGGCGATCAGGTGCCGGTCGACGCCGTCGTCGTGGTCTCCCGCGCGCTCGAGGTGGACGAATCCGCCCTCACCGGCGAAGCCGACCCGATCGCCAAGCGACCCGGCGACGAGGTGCGATCCGGCAGCGCCGTGGTCGCCGGATCGGCCGACGCGGTCGCCACACATGTCGGGAGCGATGCGTGGATCCACCGCCTGGTCGAGGAGGCGAAGGAGTTCGTGCTCACGACGTCGGAGATCCGGACCGGCGTCGACCGGCTCCTCCAAGCGGTCGGTTGGATCATCGGCCCGCTGGCCGCGCTCCTGCTGTGGAGCCAACTCCGCAGCGGCGACGATGTGAACGACTCGCTGGTCTCGGCGG
>JBCBDK010000605.1:0-2634 GCA_038529675.1 Actinomycetota bacterium | reverse complement strand
GCCGCGTTCAGCTCGGTGGTCATGTGGTTACTCCTGACGGGAGGGGCGATCAGTGGACAGATGGCTCGGTGATGCGGACCGGAACCGTGCGCGGGCCTCGAACCTGACCGAGTGACCACGCGACCGGCCCGGCCAGTTCGATGGCGGGAACGTGGGCGACGAACTCCTCGACGGCGACGCGGAGTTCGAGCCGAGCGAGGTTCGAGCCGATGCAGCGATGGATGCCGAGGCCGAAGGCCGCGTGGCGATTGAGCTCGCGATCGATGATGAACCGATCCGGGTCCTCGAACTGGTGCGGGTCACGGTTGGCCGCGGGGAACGGCAACAGCACCCAGTCGCCGCGCTTGAGGTCGTTGCCGAAGAACTCGTGGTCCTGCTGCACCACGCGGGCCATCGTGACCGGCGCATGATGACGAAGGAACTCTTCGATCGCCGCTGGCATCACGGCGGGGTCGTCGCGAAGTCGTCGGTGGTCCGCTGGTGCCCGAGCCAGGTGCAAGAGCGCTGAGCCGATGACCGACCACGTCGTGTCGATCCCTGCGATGAGGAGGAGCCCGATGGTGCCAACGACGTGATGCGGCTCCAGCGGGCGACCCTCGATCTCGACAGCAAGCAGCTCGCTGGTGAGATCGTCACGAGGATCGTCGATGTGATCGCGGACCTGCCGCTCGATGTACTCGAACAGCGCGTCGAGTCCGTCTCGCCGAGCCTCGGCGGGTTCAGCAACCCGCTCCAGCACGTCGTGCACGAACCCCGCAAAACGTCCCTCGTCGGCGGCCGGGAATCCGAGCATGGTGCGGATCACTCCGACGGGGATGTGCTGCGCGTACTCCGATGCGGCATCGAACGTGGCGCCGGGTTCGAGGTCGCCGAGGCCCCGCAGAAGTCGCCGACACAGCGTCCGGATCTCGCCTTCGAGGGGTGCGATCCGCTTCGGGGCGAATGCCGGCAGGAGCAGCCGACGAGCGATGGCGTGGACGGGCGGATCGCTCGTGATCGGCGGCGCCCCGCCGAGTCCGTTGTAGCGCCCGTCCATCGTGAGGCGATGGTTCGTCACCACGACGTTGCGGCTCGAGAAGTGCTCGGGGTCGTAGGCGATCTGGTGGATTGCGTCGTGAGTGACCGGCAACCAGGCGCTTCCGCCGTAGCGCTCGGTGTGGGCGACCGGGCAGCCACCTTCGCGTAGGTCGCGCCAGATCTGTGGTGCGTGCGCGTTGTACTCGTGTACGGCATGGTCGAAGTCGCACGCCCAGTCATGCACGGGCGCGGTGCCGGCCCGTTGGTCGGCTGATCCGTCCGGCGTCGTCATGGCAGGTCCACTCCGTAGGCGGCCGCGATGTCGTCGACGATGATGTCGGCGGCACGGACGCCTCCCTGCTGCCACGCGAGCGTGTCGACGACGAAGACACGATCTGCCTGCGCGACCTCGAGCGTGTCGTACAGCGGGTTGCTTCGTACCTCCTCGACGGCGGCGGCGATCGCCTCGTCGTCGAGGCCGCGGCCGAACAGGAAGAGGCTGTCGCCGTCGATCTGTCCGAGTTCCTCGAGTGAGATCTGGATGTATCGCTCGGCCGGATCCTCGGTCTGGTGCGTGGCCGGCTGTTGGAAGCCGATCGACTCGATGACCTGACCGGCGAAGTGGAACCGAGTGTGCATCCGCACGAAACCGCCGAGCGCTCGCACGATGGAGATCTCGTCGTTCACCCGCTCGCCGAGCTGATCGGCGAGCGACTCGACTCGAGCATCGTGTTCGGCGAGGATCGCGTCGTACTTGTCGGCCATGCCGATGGCGTCGGCGGCCCGGCGTGTCGAGAGCCGCCAGTCGTTCAGGTCGCGCTCGATCTCGACGACCGGTGCGATCTCACGCAGCTCCGAGGTTTCGTCACCTTCGAAGAAGTAGGAGATGATGAGGTCGGGTTGCGTAGCGGCGATCAGCTCGAAGTTCGCTTCGGGGAACCCGACACTGGTCAGCGCTGCCAGATCGTCGGCGGGGACCACGGTGGTCTCGAAGTCCTCGGTGGGTGTGTTCGCCGCAACGACCGGGGCTCCCAGCTCGAGGAACGTCGGCAGGATCTCGCCGGGGTCGAGCACGACGATGCGTTGCGGGTTCGTCGGCACCTCGACCTCGCCGATCGCGTCGGTGATGATGCGAGTCGCCGACTCCGCGTCCGCTGCAGGTGCTGCGGTGTCGACGGTCGCGGCAGTCGTCGTCGGGGCCGGTTCCGCCGGCGCACTCACGGGCGGGTTGGTCGACTCGACCTGCGCGTTTTCCACCGAGGTCGTCGTGGCGGCAGCAGCGTCGGTGCTCGCCGAGTCGGCGTCGTCGGACGCTCCACCGCACGCCGCAGCCGCCACCAGGGCTGCTCCCGCGATCGTTGCCGTCCATCGCCGCATCGTCGGTCGCGTGCGGTGGGAGCGATGCCGTCGACGACGCGTGCCGGCAACACCGACGTCGCGCGTGTCGCCTTCGTTGTTTGTGAGGCTCATCGCAGTTCCTTGGGGCGCGCTCGCTCGTGGTGACACTCAACTCAGACGAACAGTGTAAAGCAACCCTCACAGTCCGCTCCGAATCGGGTCGCAGTGGTGCTCGCCGTCGCAGCTTGCCGAGTTGCCTCGTGGGCCCCGTTCGGAGGC
>JBCBDK010000604.1:0-2639 GCA_038529675.1 Actinomycetota bacterium | reverse complement strand
GACCACGCGGTCGTCGGCGACGCCCGGAAGCCGTACCTCCGCGAAGCCCACCCCGGGACGGCCTGCATAGCTCGCAAGCGGGCCGAGGTTGTCGTCGAGGATCTCGATGGTGAGCTCGACGAACGCAGGGCCGGGCGGGAGGTCGATGCGCTGCCCGTCGAGCCCGCGGGAGCGTTCGTCGAGCGAGACCTCGACCGACCGGAGCGCACCGGCGTCGTCGGAGAGCGTGAGCCGAACGCGTGTGATGAACCGGTCGACCACGCCGGTCACCGGCTGGATGAGCACGACGTGGTCGGCGTCCGTCGGCGACCGGAGGTCGAGGTGGAACTCGAGGCCGCGTGCGTCGTCGAACACCGCGGTTCGCCACGCGGTGAACAGATCGCCGTCGGTCGCCATGAACGGTGCGTCCTCCGGCGTGTATGCGATTCGTGAACCGGTGTACGACGACCGAACGGCGGCGATGTCGCCGCGGTGCTCGGCGACGGTCTGGCGGTCGGGGTCCACCTCGTCGTCGAACACGTCGAGGCGCTGATCACTCTGATCCGGGTCGAGATCGGTGCGGGTCGCGACCGGTTCGATCGGGCCGAGGTTCGAGCCGATCGTCGACCAGCGACGGCCCTGTCGTCGATTCGTGTCCGTCACGACCCACCAGTGGTCGCTCCCCGGAGGTGTGTCCGGGTCGTCGAGCGAGGCTCGGGGACGAATCGCCCGTTCGGCGACGGTCTCGGGTCGAAGCAGGCCGGCGCCGGCGAGATCGACGATGCCGTCGCCGCTGCCGTCGAGGACGATCGCCTGGTCCACCGGCCGGATCGTCACCGGGTCAGACGCGTCCGGGGGAGTGGCGAGGTCCCATGCCGCGACCATCGGGAAGCGATCGACCGTCGTCGGGTCGGCGTAGGTGATGCCGTCCACGAGATCGATCTCGGTGAGGTCGTCCACCGACGGGCCCTGGTGGTCGGGGTCGCCGAACACCGCGGACAGCTGTGGCCAGAGCTGGCCGGGCCGGGCGAGTCGGAATCGTTCGTATTGATGGTCGTTTCGGGCGACGACTGCGGTGGCGTCGAGCAGGCGGGCGATCGTCGGCCACGCTTCGGGTTCGCTCCAGCCGTCGTGGAGGCGACGCTCGAACGCGTTCAACAGGTCTGCGGTCGCCGGCGAACCCTGCGGCACCAGCTCGCGGTACAGCACCGGACGGTCGATCACCCCGGGGAGGATCGGGTCGATCGTGCCGCCGGTGCGTGGGTACGCGAAGTCGGAACCCGGCATGACGAGCACCCGGCCCTCGCCCGTGTCGTCGAGATGGGTGGCGAGTGCGTCGATGTGGGCCGGGACCGGGTCATCGCGTAGCAGCGAGTCGGTCGTCATGGTTCCGATGAACCACGGGAACATCTGCCCGGCGAGCATCGCCGAACCGACCACGACCGGCAGCCGTGGATCGACCCCTCGGTCTGCGCTGGCGGCGCGGCGATCCACGAGTCGTCGTCGGGCGAGATCGACCAACGCACCGAACCCGGCGCCGAGGCCGAGCACGACCAGCGGCATCGCCCTGGTCGTGGAGCGCAGCGCGCCGCCGATCGTCGAGTCGGCGGCCATGTCGGCGAACCAGGAGCCGTAGACCGACGACGATCCGATCGGCGCACCGCCGACGCTCATCACCATCCCGACGACGAACAGCGCGACGATGGTGCCGCGACGAGCGAACGGGATCAGCAGACCGAGCAGCGAGCCCATCGCCACCCCGAAGCCGAGCAGGATCAGCCATCCGTCGTTCGTGTAGGAGGATGACGGCCCGATCCAGTGATCGAGTCGATCGCCTCCGTAGAAGAACCAGTATCCGAGCCCACGAACGACCTCGGCAGGCGTGCTCGCACCCGAGATCGCGCGGTACGTCTCGGTGAAGCGCAAGATCGGCAGCCCATACGAGCCTTGGGCCCACAGCCCGGCGATCCACCAGGCCGACACGCCGAGCGACAGGAGCGCGGCCGGTACCAGGCCACGGATGGCCGTGCCGAGCCGGACGCGACCGGTGGCCAGGTCGGCGACGACCCAGACGAGTGGGCCGAGCCCGGCGAGGACGAGCGCGGTCGCATTGACCGATCCGACGAGCGCAACGAGCCCGGCGAACGTCGCCGCGGTTCGCCATGACGGTCGGCGGACGAGTCGGGCGGCGAGCACGATCAGCCAGGGCATCGCCGCCCACGGGAACAGGATGACGGACAGCCGGGCGAGGTAGCTGAGCACGTAGGGCGTGAAGCCGTAGGCGAGACCGGTGATGCCGGCCATGGTGGTTGACCAGCCGAGTAGCCGCCCGAGCCGACATGCACCCCACGCAGCGGCGAACACGAGCAGCCCCCACAGGAGGCGCTGAGCGATCCAGGACGGCACGCCAACGGTGTCGAGCAGCCAGTGGTACGGCCCGAGTGGGAACAGGTACCCGATGTTCTGGTGCGGGACGGTGCCGGCGCCGACCGACGGATCCCACATCGAGCTCGCCTGAGACATCAGCCGCCCGGGGTCGACCGTCAGATAGGTCTTCGTGTCGGCGCTGATACCGCCGGGCTCGGCGAGGAACGCGGGGACGAACGCTGCGACGGCGTACCAGCGCCGGAGCAGCCACCATCGATCGTTGACGTCGGGCT
>JBCBDK010000603.1:0-2641 GCA_038529675.1 Actinomycetota bacterium | reverse complement strand
GATCATGGCCCGCTATCTCATCTGGACCGACTCGAACATCCCGACGATCATCGGGATCCAGTTCGGCGGGATCAGTTGCCGACGTTGTGCCTTCGGCGTGTAGCGCGACGACGCTGCCACCTCGCGAGCCGAGATACCCTCACCGGCCGCCGCATCCGACGCCTTCGGCGTGACGCGACTGTTGCCCGGCTGGGTTCCCTTCGGGGTGACCCGTCCGCCACCGGTCTTTCGCTTCGGGGGAGCCATCGGCGCATCAGCATAGGCGACTCCACACCGACCCCTCGCACCGCTCCCGATGCGCGCGAGCACGACGACGCTCAGCGGTGTCGGGACCGCCGCCGACACCGCACTGGACACCGCCATCGCCCGGTCACCGACACCGCCACCGAGCCGCCACCGCGCCACTCACGTTCGGAGCGCGCCGCACGAGACCGCAGTCCGCGAATCGACCGAGTCGGTCGGGGTCCGATGCGGCCACACTGTGGCCATGCGCGTGCTCGTCATCGACAGCTACGACAGCTTCGTCTACAACCTCGTCCAGTACCTCGGGGAGCTCGGCGCGACCCCCGACGTGGTGCGCAACGACGAGGTGTCGGTCGAGCAGGCGGTCGCCCGGGAACCCGACGGCGTCCTGCTGTCGCCGGGTCCCGGCCGCCCCGAGGACGGTGGGATCATCGTCGACGCGATCGGTGCGTTCGCCGAGCGCGGCACGCCGGTGTTCGGCGTGTGTCTCGGCCACCAAGCGATCGGCCATGCGTTCGGGGCCGACGTGGTCCGAGCACCGTCACTGATGCACGGCAAGACGTCCACTGTCGAGCACGATGACCAGGGCGTGTTCGCCGGGCTGCCCTCACCGCTGACCGCCACGCGGTATCACTCCCTGACGCTCGAGCCCGACACGATCCCCGACGAACTCGAGGTCACGGCGCGGAGCACCGACGACGTCGTGATGGGGGTGCGCCACCGCGACCACGACATCGAGGGCGTCCAGTTCCATCCCGAGAGCATCCTCACCGTCTCGGGCCACGACCTCCTCCGCAACTGGCTTCGGCGCGTCGCCTGATCGAACGTCATCCGCACGACGCAGCGACCGGCAGGTCGGCTCGTCGGCACGACATGAGCGATCAGGATGCCGGGTCGCTCGCGAGGGCGACGACGGAATCCGGTGCGACGACACCGTCGAGGTTCTTCGGGTCGTCGAGCGGCGGATCGAACCGGCGGGCGACCGGCACGACGCCGGCCCAGATCGGGAGCGACTCGTCCTCTTCGTCGTCGATCGGCCAGCCGTCGCGGACCTTGGCCGACGCACGGTCGAGCGGGAGGCGGAGCACCGACGTGCCGCGGACCTCCTTGTCGGTCATCGGTCGCAGATCGTCGAGCCGACCGGGCACGAGCCGCTCGGTGAATGCATCGAGTGCACGCTCCTTCTCCGTCGGTTCGGTCACCTCGGTCGCCTCGCCGATGATCACGACCGATCGGTAGTTCATCGAGTGATGGAACGCCGAGCGGGCGAGGACGAGCCCATCGAGGAGCGTCAGCGTCGCGCAGACCACCGTGGAGGTGATCGTGGCGGCGCCTGCGGCCGAACCGCTGCCTCGCCGCAGCACGCCTGCGGCGGGTGCGCCGTGCAGCAGCAGGTCGTCGCCGTCTCGCACCGCGAACATCGGGATCACGACCGGGACGCCGTCGCGGACGGTGCCGACGTGAGCGATGAGCGCCTCGTCGATGATCGCGTCGATCGTCGATCGGTCGTACACGGCCCGGTGGGCCGCACGCCGAACCCGGATCAGGTCATCGACGGTGTCGCCGCCGTCGGTCGCGTCGTCGACCTGGCCGTCACCCATGTGCTCGTCTGCGTCGGGCGCTGATCCGGTGGTCTCGTCGCTCATCCGGGCGACGGTACGACACCGCCGGCTCGACGGCCGGCTGCGTTTCGGTCAGCGCGATCCGAGATAGGTGAGCACCGCCAGGACACGCCGGTGAGCGTGCTGTTCGTGGTCGAGGTCGAGCTTGGTGAACACGTTGGTGATGTGTTTCTCGACAGCGCCGAGCGAGATGACGAGCTCGCTCGCGATCCCCTGGTTCGACAGCCCCTCGGCCATCAGCCCGAGCACATCGCGCTCGCGCGGCGTGAGTCGATCGAGTTCCGTGCTCCGCGACGATCGACCGAGCAACTGCGCGACCACTTCGGCGTCCACCGCACTGCCACCGGCGGCGACCCGCTTCACAGCGGCGAGGAAGTCGTCCACGTCGACCACGCGGTCCTTCAGCAGGTACCCGACGCCGGCGTGCTCACCGCTCAAGAGGTCTGCGGCGTAGCTCTCCTCCACGTACTGCGAGAGCACGAGCACGGCGACGCTCGGCATGCGACGACGGATCTCGAGTGCGGCGCGGATCCCTTCGTCCGTGTGCGTCGGCGGCATCCGCACGTCGACGAGTGCCAGATCGGGTTCGTGCTCGACCACTGCGTCGATGAGCGCGTCGCCGTCACCGACCGCTGCGACGACGTCGATGTCCGCGTCGCCGAGCAACCGCACGACCCCGTCGCGCAACAGCACCGAGTCGTCGGCCACGACGGCTCGCAACCGCTCGGTGTGGCGTTCCGGTTCGTGGATCGTCGTCATCGCGCACTCCTCGTCGT
>JBCBDK010000602.1:0-2649 GCA_038529675.1 Actinomycetota bacterium | reverse complement strand
GATACCGGCCAGTCGGCATCGGACGTCAAGACGCAGGTGCACCGGGCCATTGACCTGGTCGTTGCCTTGGACGGGAACAACGTCGACGGCCGCTGGGTGTCCGAAGTCGTCGCACCGTCCGTCGAGAATGCCGGCGAGCGCTACGTCCTACACCGCATCTACGGCCCGCTCGCCGGTGCCCCCGACGAGCGGGCACGGCCGCTCAACGAACCTCAAGCGGCCATGTTGCGCCGGCTGCAACGCCACGACCACGAGTTCTCCACTCGGTGGTGGACGACGAACGACGACACCTACAAGCCTCTCCGGATGGTCGGGAGTTGACGATGTCCGAGCCGCTCCCCGTCGCCCTGCTCGCCGGCCTCCTGGGAGTCGCCGCCGTCGGCTCGCTTTGGCTGGCCTTCAACCCGCCCCCGGCCCGTGTGCGGCGGAGCTTTCCGGTTCTCGACCGGTCCTCGTCACGGGTGCTTGTCGGGTCGGTTCTTGCCGGGTTCGTCGTGCTGGCGCTGACTCGGTGGCCGATCGCCGCCATCGCCGCCGGCGTGTTCGTGGGTTCGTGGCGGTGGCTGTTCTCGGTCTCCGAGACGAAACAGGAGCGGGCCACGATCGAAGCGGTCGCTCAGTGGCTGGAGCAACTCCGAGACGTCGTACGCCGGTCGAACGTAGCGATCGAGAACGCCGTCGAACTGGTCGCCGAGGACGCCACTGGTGTCCTCGCTCCACCGATGTCCCGCTTCCTGCTCCGCCGCAGGCAAGGTCGCCCGCTCCCCGATGCGCTGCGGGGATTGGCAGACGAGATCGCGCATCCGACGGCGGACGCCGCGGTCGCGTCGATCGTCCTCGTGGTCGACGGAGGAGCCGGCGGCGGACGCATCTACGACACGCTCGACGAACTGGCCACCGCAGCTCGCGACGAGATGCGGGCCCGCGACGAGATCGATCGGACCCGACGGGTCTTCCAGCGAGCGATGCGCCGCCTCGTTGCACTCACCGTGTTGTTCGTCGCCGGACTGGTGGCGTTCGCTCCCGACCTGCTCGACCCGTACCGGTCGGTGCCCGGCCAGTTCTGGCTGCTCGTGCCGTGTGCGCTGTGGGCGTTCTGCCTCGTCACGCTGCGACGGCTCTGTCGCTACGACCTCGGCACCCGCTACCGGCTCCGACTCCCCACCGAGGTCACGCCATGAGCAGCACCACGACGGCTGTCGTCGTCGCCGCACTCGCGGTCGCTGCTGTCGGTGCCGCGGTGCGAGGTTTGCGGCCGGCACCGCTCACGCTGCGCGCGGTCCAGGCGCGCGTGATGCCGACCCGGTCACTCACCGACGGCGACGGCGACGGCGCTCGGACCTGGCCGCTTCGGATCGGTCGACCACTCGCCGGCGGCGCGATCGGTGGGTTCGTCGACGCCAGACTCGGCCGTTCGCTCCGCCTCACCGGTCACACCGTGCCGAACGTGATCGGCACCGTCGTCATCACCATCGTCGCAGCGGCGTTCGCGATGGTCGTCGCAGTGGCATCGCTGGTCGCAGCCGGTCAGGTCTCGTCATCGCCATTCATCTGGCTGCTCGTCCCGACCGTGGCTGCGCTCTTCGGGTGGCGTGTGATCGCCGACGTACGAACGCGAGCCGTGCGGCGGCGCGCGGAGCTGAACCGTGCCGTCAATGACTTCGTCCAGCTTCTCGCCGTTGCGCTGACAACGCATCGGTCGGTGGAGGACGCGCTCTCCTTCGCCGCTGACGCTGGCGACGGGTTCGGGTTCGACCTGCTGCGCCAGACCATCGACACGGCCCAACCGATGGGCCTCACCGTGTGGGACGCACTGGCCGCGATGGCCGACACCTACGACCTCGACCAGCTCCGCGGGCTGGCCACCTCGCTCCAGCGCCAAGCCGGCGTCGGCGTGTCCGTCGCCGCGACCATCCGGACCGAGGCCTCGGCGATGCGAGCCCGCCAACTCGCCGACATCACCGATCGGGCCGACAAGGCCAACGCCAACCTCTCCCTTCCCACGATGGGGATGGTCTTCGGAATGGTCCTGTTCCTCGCGTACCCCGTCATGACCCAGATCGCCGAGGCCTTCACCTGACCACCCATCACCCCCAAGGAGCACCAACCATGGAAACCGAAACCCCGAGCCCACCGACGGCCTTTGTGGCCGCCGGTGTCTGGCTCGCCCTCGCCTACAACGGCGTCGTCGATGCCGGGCACCGACTCGCCCGACGGCTCGCCGACGACCGAGGCGTCGAGGACTCACCGTCGAAGCTGATCTTCCTGGCCGTCGCGGTCGCGATCGCGATCGCTGCCGGACTGTTCATCATCGGCGTGTTCAACGACGCGCAGGACAACGTTCCAGACCCCGTCGCTCCGTCGCCCTGATCCCCACCCGTGCCTGCGACCGTTGCGACCATCGAACCGACCGGCGCTGAGTTCGACGCGCCTCGGCGGCTCCGGGGCGACCGTGGGTCGATCGACGTTGGGCTCGAGACGCTGTTCGGCGGCGTGGCGATGATTGCGCTCGTCCTCCTCCTGGTCGAGACCGTCAGCTTCTGGCACGCCCGGAACGTCTTCGACGAAGCGGCCGCCGAGGGTGCCCGGGTCGCGGCGGCGTTCGACGGCACCTGCTCGGCAGGCACGTCCACCGCCCGAGAGTTGATC
>JBCBDK010000601.1:0-2650 GCA_038529675.1 Actinomycetota bacterium | reverse complement strand
GTCGGCGGTGAGGCAGGGACCCGAGCGACCCTCCACGCCTACACGCCGGGCTATCTGAGGATCCTCCTCTCGGTCAGCCTCGGTGGGGCACTCATCAGCTACTGCGTCTGGGCGTTCGAGACCAACGAGGAGGCGCGCGCGATCGGCACCGGATCGGACCTACCGCTGTATGAGCTGACGGTCGTGCCGATGCTCGTCGCGTTGTTTCGATACCTGCTGGTGCTCGAACAGGGCCGGGGGTCGGCGCCCGAGGACGTCTTCCTGAGCGACCGGGTGCTCCAACTCGCTGGTGCGGCGTGGGTGGTCATCTTCGCCGCCGCCGTGTACACCGTCTAGATCGCCGCACCCATCCGGTCATCCATGAACGACGACACCGAACGCCGCCACGAGCGCCCCGACGCTGCAACCGTGCTGGCGTCGGTCGCGGACGTCGACGGTTGGATGACGCACGCGCAGGGCGAGGCGCTGTTCGAGGCGGCGCGCGTGTGCCCGCCGGGCGGGACGATCGTCGAGATCGGCAGCTTCCGCGGGCGCTCGACGATCGTGCTGGCGGCGGCGGCCGACCCGGCGGTGCGCGTCGTCGCCATCGACCCGCACGCCGGCAACGACCGCGGACCGGAGGAACTGAACGGGTTCGAAGCCGCCGCCTCCGACGACCACGAGCTGTTCCTCGCGAACCTCCGGCGCGCCGGCGTCGCCGAACGCGTCGAGCACCTCCGGATCTTCTCCCACGATGCGCACACATCGATCGATGGTGAGATCGACGTCCTGTACGTCGACGGCGCCCACCGGTACCACCCGGCGCTCGACGACATCCGGTCGTGGGGAGATCGAGTCCGGCCGGGTGGCTCGATGCTCATCCACGACTCGTTCTCGTCGATCGGCGTGACGCTGGCGATCCTGAGAACGCTCGTCCCCGGCAGTCGGTTCCGATACGTGGGTCGACGCCGGTCGCTCGCCATCTACCGGGCGGATCTCGGTCACGAGGTCAGCGAGCGAGTCGCCAATGCTGGTCGACAGCTTGCGCAGCTCGCATGGTTCGTGAAGAACGTCGCACTCAAGATCGTGCTCCGAGTCGGAGGCGGGCGCATCTGGGCGCTCGTCGGCTGCGACGAGCCGGAATGGCCGTACTGAGATGGGCGCCGATCACGATGCCGAGCGGCGGACGTCGGCCGTCACCGGCTGGGGCGGTACGGCACCGACCGTCGCCGCGGTGCGAACTGGCGACGTGGACCGCGCGCTGGCGACTGCAGGCCGTCGCGGCGTGATCGCTCGGGGGTTGGGTCGGGCGTACGGCGATGCTGCGCAGAACGCCGGTGGCATCGTCGTCGAACTCGATGCCGGTGGCGGTGCCGTCGAACTCGACGAGGCGACGGGTGTGGTGACGGCGCACGCCGCGGCGTCGTTCGACGAGGTCCTCCGATCGATCGTTCCACGGGGTTGGTTCGTGCCGGTCACGCCGGGGACACGATTCATCACCGTCGGCGGAGCGGTGGCCGCCGACGTCCACGGCAAGAACCATCACGTCGACGGCGCCTTCGGTGCGCACGTCGCCTGGCTCGATCTGTGCCTCGCTGATGGGACACGGCGCCGTCTGCGTCCCGATGCCGAGCCGGGCGGCGACGACCACGACCTGTGGGTCGCGACCGTCGGCGGCATGGGGCTGACAGGCGTGATCGAACGCGTGGCGTTCCGGGCGCTTCCGATCGAGACCGCCCGGTGTGCGGTCCTGACCGAGCGGGTGGACCATCTCGATGCCCTGCTCGAGCGGATCGTGGCAACGGAGTCGGCGCGGTACTCCGTCGCCTGGATCGATCTCGTCGCGACCGGTCGCCGGCTCGGGCGTTCCGTCCTGACGACCGCCGATCACGCGAGTCTCGAACGACTCCGTGAGCTCGATCGCCGGGCGGCGGCGACACCGCTGGCGTTCGACCCAGGAGTCCTCGCCGACGTGCCCGCCGGCCTGCCGAACCTGCTCAGTCGCCCTGCGGTGCGGGCCTTCAACGAACTCTGGTTCCGCAAGGCACCCCGCCATGCGGTCCGCGCCGAGTCGATCACGGGGTTCTTCCACCCTCTCGATCTCGTGGGCCGATGGAACCGGCTCTACGGGTCGGCCGGTTTCGTTCAGTACCAGTTCGTCGTTCCCGACGATGCGACCGACACGCTCCGTTCCGTGATCGAGCGGATCACCGTCTCCGGGCACGCGAGTTTCCTCGCGGTGCTGAAGCGCTTC
This sequence comes from Actinomycetota bacterium, assembly GCA_038529675.1. GTDB lineage: Bacteria > Actinomycetota > Acidimicrobiia > Acidimicrobiales > Ilumatobacteraceae > Ilumatobacter_A. Next base: position 417 of record JBCBDK010000601.1, on the reverse strand, counting down.
GGGGCCGAGGGTGACGGGCTGCTGTCGTTCCCTCGCCCCGGCTGGACGCTTGCGCTCGACCTGCCGGCGGCCGCCCCGGGGATCGCCGCACTATTGAACGCACTCGATGACATGGTGCTCGCAGCGGGCGGCCGGCACTACCTCGCGAAAGACGCCGTCACGCGGCCCGAGGTGATCGCCGCCGGCTACCCCGAACTCGACCGGTGGCGGGAGATCCGTGACCGATTCGACCCCGACCGCCGATGGCAGAGCGACCTCAGCCGCCGCCTCGGTCTGATCGGCTCGGCGACGGCCCGAGCATGACGATGGAGCCACGATGATCAACGCACTCGGCCAACCCCAGACGATCGTGCTGCTGGGCGGCGCGAGCGAGATCGGACGGGCGATCGTCGCTGCGCTCGCCTCGCCGACGCTGCG
>JBCBDK010000600.1:0-2657 GCA_038529675.1 Actinomycetota bacterium | reverse complement strand
GCCAATCGCTCGCGAAGAAGATCGGGGTGAGGGCGATCATGATCCACGGGAACAGCCCGATCTGGAAGAGCATTGCGGTCGCGACGTGGAAGACGACCAGTGCGGCGTAGGCCACCGGGCGGCTCCGTCGCCACAGCAACCAGCCGACGATCGTCAGGTCGAACAGCGCTCCCGCCCAGCTCGCCGCAAGGCCGACGATCGGCGCATCGAGCAGGGCGCCGATGACCGGGCGGTCGGTGCGAGCTGCAAACCATGTCGTGAGCGGTTCCCCACGAAGCAGCCAGTCGCGGTTGACCTTGGCGATCCCAGCGAACACGTACACGACTGCAAGCTGCGTACGAAGCGCCCAAACCGACAACAGCGACACACGACCGTCCGCGGGGCCCGGAACGACGGCGAGCACGACCGCGGCCAGGGTCATGAACCAGTAGTGGTTGAGGTAGAGCGCAGCCTCCATCAGCTCGACGTAGGCGAAGCCGACAGCAAAGAGTGCCGCAGCCGGTCGAGTCGCCACACCCGCCGCGATCAGCAGGCCGAGCACGCCGAGGCCCAGCACGATGACGTACATCGCCGACGTCGGCAGCGGCCGGACCCAACCGAACCCCGCATACGTGAGATGCACGTCGGGAGCGAGCAGGAACTCCTCGACCCAGCCGCGTGCGACGAATCTGAACTGACCAGCTGCCGCGAGCACACCGAAGGCGACACGAAACGCGACGAAGGACGCCGACGACGCGTGTGCAGCGAGCACATGCCGGCAGGGCGCCTCGGTCGACTCAGCCGTCGCCGTCAGCATCGGAGAACTGCACCGAGAGACCGAGCGTACTCACCACGTTGGTGGTGACGGTGATCTCGACCGCCATGATCGACTCCGAGGTGGGGTCGGCGATCGCTGCGTCGAGTTCGACACCGAGCTGCTCGGCCACGGCGTCGTCGAGGAGCGCAGCGATACCGGTCGGCCCATCGTTGGGGTCGGGAGCACCAACAAGTGCGAAGCGGATGCCCTGGAGCGTCGACGCTGTGACCGCCGGGTCGGCTTCGTCAGCGAGCGCAGCGAGGGCGAACAGCACCTCGTTCACCATCGCCTCGATCGTCGCGTTCGCCGCAGCGTCATCGGCGGCGGCGTCGACGCCAAACTGTTCCCACGACGCTGCGAGCGTCGCCGCTTCGGCGCGGACGAGCCCTGCGTTGGCGACCAGGAACTCGCACTGGCGCTCGTTCAGCTCGACCGTGCTGGCGAGGACCGCATCGATGGCACCGAGGCCACGCTGGTCGGCGCCGTAGAGGTCACGCAATGTGGTGGCGTCGAGCGACTCGGCGCTGGCGAGGAGCGCGTCGATCTCGACCGGGTCCACGTCGAAGTCGACGACGAAGCGGGACCGTTCATCCATCACCGGCCCGAACCACCACGGGTTCAGCCCGGTCCACAGGGCACGCGCCGACGTCACCGCGACGCCGATCGACTCCGGCGCCTCGTCATCTTCGCAGGCCGCGCCGGTCACGGCCTCGAGCTCGTCGGCGGCCCGGGCAAACTGCGCCCAGTGGTCGGGCACGACCTGGGCCGTTGTCTCGGCGACGACGTCGGCTCGATTCGCCGAACCGCCACCGCATGCAGCGAGCACCAAGGAAGCGACGAGCACGAAGGAACGCGGACGGCGAGTGATCATCGAGACTCCAAGAAGGCCACGAGCGCAGCACGGTCGTCGGCATCGGCGGTACGGAACGCCTCCATCGCTGCGCTCGCTTCGCCGCCGTGCCACAAGATTGCCTCCTCGATCGTTCGCGCCCGCCCGTCGTGGAGAAGGAACAGTTCGCCGTTCACCACCTCGATCAAGCCGATGCCCCAGAGCGGCGGGGTGCGCCACTCCTGACCGTCCGCCTCGAACTCGGGGCGATCGTCGGCGAGGCCCGGCCCCATGTCGTGGAGCAGGAGGTCGGTGTACGGGAAGATCACCTGGTCGCTCAGGGCCTCGACGCCGACCTCCTCGAGCGGGCCCGTCGTGTACGTCGGGGTGTGGCACGCCGAACAGTTGAACTCGTCGAAGAGCTCGGCACCGCGCTGCACATGCGGATCATCGCTCCCGCGGCCGGCTGGCACGGCCAACGTGCGGGTGTAGAAGGTGACGCTGGCAAGCCGGCTCGCGGTCACTTCCTGCTCACCGTCGTCGCCTCGCCCCGTCGGCGCAGCTGCGCACTCCGTCTGGGCGCCGGTGCAGGTCTCATCGGGCGCCAGGTCGGACGTGATCCCCATGTCGTTGCGGAACGCGTCGGCCGACTGCTCCAGCACCGTCGGTTGCCCGGCCTTCCAGCCGAAGCGACCCAGCGCCAGCTCACTCGACCCGGAGCTCCACACTTCATTCGGTCGCCCGGAGATGCCGTCGCCGTCGGAGTCGTGCGGGTCGGCGGTACCACGGATGTCGGCTTCGGGGATCGCTTCGAGCAGTCCCATACCGATCACCTGCGGAGCGAGTCGCGGCGAAATCATGATGTCGTCGCCGAGCTCACCGAAGTTGCCGATGATCTCGTAGTCGGGCGCTCGCAGCGCGTAGGGCGTCCCGTCGCCGTACTCGCCGGGCACGTCGCGATAGGTGACGACGAGTTCACCTTCGCTCGGTACGCCGACCACCGATCGGTCCTGGAGTTTGTTGCCGTACACC
>JBCBDK010000599.1:0-2658 GCA_038529675.1 Actinomycetota bacterium | reverse complement strand
TACAGCCGCTCCTGGACGTGTGGAGCGAAGGCGTCGAGCGGGCCGATTCGCTTCCACGAATCGTCCGGCTGCAGCTCCCAGGCGACCACGTCGTCGGCCAACGCCTCGTCGAGCACGTAGTCCAGCCATTCGGCGTGGCGCTGGGTCTCGATCGGCACGAGCACCTCGACGCGACGGTTCAGGTTGCGTGGCATCAGGTCGGCCGAGCCGAGGAGGTGTACCGCATCGCTCGACGCACCGGCGACTCTCGCACCGTCGAACACGTTGCCGTGTGCGAACCGGTAGATGCGGCTGTGCTCCAGATACCGGCCGAGCACGCTTCGAACCCGGATCGTCTCCGACATACCCTCGATGCCCGCCCGGATGCAGCAGATCCCGCGAACGACCATGTCGATCCGACAGCCGGCCTGACTCGCTGCATACAGGGTCTCGATCATCTCCGGGTCGGCGATCGAGTTGCACTTCAGGGTGATGCGGCCCTCGGAACCGAACGACGCCTCGTGCTCGATCAGGTCGACCAACTGCCGGCGAAGATCGCGAGGTGCGACGAGCAACGTCTCGTACTCGACCGAGCGGCTGTAGCCGGTGAGGTGGTTGAACAGCTGCAGCGCATCGTTGCCGATGTCGGGATCGCAGGTGAGGTAGCCGAGGTCCTCGTAGATCCGAGCGGTCTTGGCGTTGTAGTTGCCGGTGCCGATGTGGCAGTAACGACGGAGCATGTCGCCGTCGTCGCGGACGACGAGCACGACCTTCGAGTGGGTCTTGAGCCCGACCATGCCGTACACGACATGGACGCCCGCCCGCTCGAGCTGCTTCGCCCACTGCACGTTGGCGGCCTCGTCGAAGCGCGCTTTCAGCTCGACGAGCACCGCCACCTGCTTACCGAGTTCCGCTGCCCGGATCAGCGAGCGGATCACCGCCGAGTCACCGCCCGCGCGGTACAGGGTCATCTTGATCGACAGCACCTGCGAGTCGGTCGCCGCCTGTGCGATGAACTCCTCCACGCTCGCCGAGAAGCTCTCGTACGGGTGATGGACGAGCATCGACCGGTGACGGATCGCGTCGAAGATCGGGCGATCGCTCTCCTCCGCCGCCGCGAGCCGACCGGGCTGGACGGCCGGCCACGGCTCGTCCTTGAGGTCGGCGCGGTCGATGCCGTGTAGTTGCCACAGGCACGAGAGGTCGATCAGCGACCGGTGGTGCGTGACGTCGTCGTGGGTCAGCTCGAGCTCGCGGACGAGCAGGTCGAGGATCTCGCCGCCGATGTCGTGGGCGACCTCGAGGCGGACCGGCTGGTTGAAGCGGCGACGGCGGAGCTCCATCTCAACCGCTTCGAGCAGGTCGTCCGCCTCGTCCTCCTCGAGCGTGAGGTCGGCGTTGCGCGAGACGCGGAACGTCGCCCACTCCTCGATCACCATGCCGGTGAAGAGGTCGGAGAGACGCGAGGCGATCAGCTGCTCGATCGGCACGAACCGGCCCGGCGACACCTCGACGAGCCGATCGAACGAGTTCGGCACCTTGAGCCGAGCGAACCGACGCTCGCCGGTCTCCGGGTCGGCGACGTTGACCGCCAGCGAGAGCGCGAGGTCGGAGATGTACGGGAACGGGTGCCCGGGGTCGACGGCGAGCGGCGTGAGGACGGGGAAGACGCGCTCGTCGAAGAACTCGTCCAGTACCTCCTGCTCCTCGTCGGTGAGGTCGTCGAGGCCGATGATGTCGACGCCTTCGGCGCGCAGTGCGGGCAGCAGACCGTCGACGAAGACGTCGTCGAGGCGGTCGACGAACTCGAGGACCGCAGCGCCGATGTCGACGAGCTGTCGGCTCGGACTCCTGCCGTCGGCGGCGGGCGTGTCGACCCCGCCGACGACTTGATCCTTGAGGGCGGCGACGCGCACCTGGAAGAACTCGTCGAGATTCGTCGACGCGATCGCGCAGAACTTGGCCCGCTCGAGCAGCGGGATCCCCGGCTCGGCGGCGAGGTCGACGACGCGATGGTTGAACTGCAGCCAGCTCAGCTCGCGGTTCAGGAACCGTTCGTCGTAGGTCACGGACGCGGTCGACGAACCCGAGAGCGGGCCGCCGGTGGGGGCGGGCCAGGGTGTCGAAGGTCCGGGCACGTCACCGTCAGGCGTCGTCGCCCGACGTGACCGACTCGGCCGCGGCTGCCGGTGCGTCGTCGTCCTCGGCCGTCGCCTCCTCGGTGCTCGCAGCAGCGTCGGGCTCGGGGCCGGCGTCGGGTGCTGCCTCGCTCGCCGCGGTCAGGATCCCGAGATCCCACTCGATCGAGATCAACTCGCGCTCCGCGTCGCGCACGATCCGTTCCCGATTGCGCCGGAACTGGGGATCCTCTCGCGGGAGCAGCACGAGACGCGCGAGTACCCGAGCGCGGAACTCGTCGAGGACACGCTGGTCGCCCCAGTCCCCGTACACCTCCCAATGCGGCGACACCGGGCCCAGGTAGACGATGCGGGCGTGAGCGCGAGGTTCCGCCTGCTCGGAGACGGTGTCGTCGATCGAGGTCATGACGCCGCACTCTATCGACCACGCCGCCGAGCCTCGCCGCTCGACATCGCGGCCCGAGACGGTCCGCCGCGGCGTCGGGTGCTCGGGGTCGCGTGGGTCTGAGCTGCGCGACGCTTCATGACGCGACTTCCCTTT
>JBCBDK010000598.1:0-2659 GCA_038529675.1 Actinomycetota bacterium | reverse complement strand
CAGAAGGGATCGGTCAAGGACACCTGGACCGTCCCACGGGCCTGGTTCACGTTCAGACCCGAGCCGTGGGTGCCGTTGCAGAACACCTCGAATCGGCGCACCGCAGCATCCACCGGGCCGTACGTGGCAATCGTCTCCGAGAGCGTCGTCCCACCCAGCGCCGCGAGATCCTCGAGTTCGTTGTGGTCGAGATCACCGAACGTCGTGGTGGTCTCGCGGAACACCCACCGATCCGAATCGATCGGCGTCGGCACCGCGTCGGCGTCGGTTTGCCCATCGCCGTCGTTGTCCGGCAGGAAGTCGAACGAGCACGGTGCTCGGTCACCGCCGCCCTGATTGCGGAACGCTGAGCCCGACGTGATCGAGGTTGTCGTGACCCGACTGTCGCCGTTGTCGTACTCCACCGTGATCGGCCCCGTCTGGGGAGGCGGTTGATCGGTGGTTCCGCCGTCTCCGCCGCCAACTGGACCCGCCTCGGCGGACCGATTTGGCGCGAGGAGGGCGACGACCAACAGGGCCACTCCGCCAGCTACCCGTCGCATGCGCGTTCCTCGGCCGCTCCAGAGTTGACGAGCCAACGGCCGTCTCGCAAAACGAGTTCGGTGGACGTTCCGACCTCGACGCCGGGCGCTCCAACGTTCGGGTAACCGCCGCCTGGCGGTGCTTTCTCACCGGTGTCAACGTCCTTCCAGAACGTTGCATCGATCTGGCAGTCCCAGACGATCGCTCGACTCGGATCGCCATCGTCGTCATCGATCACGTAGGGGCGCGCCGTCAGGCCCTCCGAAACATCGAGCACGTGGTTGAGGTCAGTGCGGTTTGCGACTCCGACCTCGAAGCCTTCGAGGAGCTCTGGCGTGAACGGCGCACCGACGAGCACGGGATTACGTGCGTTGAGGGGCCACTCAGAGAACATCAGATTCTGGGCCGTCGCCGCTTCGAGGTAGGCGGCGATGATCGGCTCGTCCTCGGGTTCGATCACCCGGTTGTTGTTCGGACTCGCGGGGTCAGTCCGGAGTGCGGCCGGCGGGAAGTCGAACCCAGCCGCCTGCGGGGTCTCAGCCAAGCCGTCGCCGGCGGGCGTGGTCGACGTCTCGGCTGAGGGCGTTGTTTCGGTCGTCGATGTCGATTCTGGAGCGGAGTCGGCGATCGATGTGTCCGACGAAGTCGGTTCGCCCTCAGCCTCCGAGGCCGGCGGGCCTGACGTCGACGACTCGCTCGCCTCGGTCGTCGGCGCCGTGGGTGCGTCCGTTGGCAGCGGAGCGCCCGGTTCGAACCCATCGGAGTCTGACGAACACGCTGACAGGGCAACGACGGCGAGAGCGGCGAGCGTTACCCATCGCTTCATCGACGGGACTGAGGCCGGGCGTGTCGCATTGATCGGTCGTCGGTTCACAGGGCCCCTCCGTGGTTGAGACCGGCGACTGCGAGAGTGAGCGCCGTGGCCGCTGCGATCGGCGGACCGAGTGGGAAGCCCGGCCGGCGGGAGCGGCGCACGTAGATCGCTCCGAAGACTGCGCCGACGGCGAGCGCAATGGTGAGGGTTGGAAGCACCGCGTCGAGCGAGGCGACGACGGCGACGCCCGCGCCAACGACGGCAGCGAGCTTCACGTCGCCAAGACCTGGCGTCCGCCCACCAGTCGCGAGGTTCGAGGCAAGCAGCGGACCCGCCATGAGCAGCGCTCCGCCAGCGGCCGTACCGAGGTCTCCTGTGGTCACCCCGAGGGCGACGAGCATGACCGCACCACCGGCGGTCAGCACATTCGGGATTCGTCGTGTCCGCCAATCCGTACTTGCGACACTGGCAGCGACGAAGGCGGTGGCGACCGCAACGAGCTGATCGAAACGATCGAGCGACGCTCCAGCGAGCCCGACGGCCGCCGCGCCTGCGACTCCGATCGTGATGTCTCCGCTCGATGGCCAGAACCAGCAGGCGAACGGTCCGGCGAGGGATTCGTCGACGAGTTCCGCCGTGGGCGAAGCCGGACGGGTCATGGCGAGTTTGCCGCCAGGCGCCGTCGTCTCGGAGGCAGGTCGGAAGCCGAGCCGGTGGTACATCTCAACGAGGCCCGTGGCAGCCGTATCGACTTCGACGACCACCGGTCGCCAGATCCGTCTCAGCAACTCGGCCAGCACCGCCTCTCCGACGCCGGTTCCTCGCCGCTCGGCGACGACGTCTTGAAGCCGGACGTGTCCGGCGGGGATCGCGAACGCGACACGAGCCCGCTCGATAAACCGGATGGCGATCACGAACGCAACCGTGATCACGCAGATGGCGACCGCGACCGGCATCGTCGAAACCGCGATCGCCGCCCCGACGATGCACGCACCCGCCGAGGCAACAGCCGCGACAGCTCCGCTGCGGGTCCTCGGTGGGGCGATGACTTCGACAGCGACCGGCGGGCTCGAATCCGAGCAGATGGGAGGCCGAACGAGCAGGACGGCGAAGCGAGCGCTACGAAACTCGGGATCTGGCCATCCGGAGACCGCCCAGAGCCAGGTCAGCTGCAACCGAGACGGCCGCTGCAACGCAACTGGGGCCGTTTCGGTCCGAAGACGCGTCGACGACGGCGACGGTGGTGGTGCCGGTCGGGGCATCGCAGCTCTCCTTCCTCGGGGTCATGCCCGCTGGTTGTAGAACGGCGGCCCTCTACTGCGG
>JBCBDK010000597.1:0-2660 GCA_038529675.1 Actinomycetota bacterium | reverse complement strand
TCGGCGGGGCGCTCTTCGTCGGCAACCTGCTCGCCGTCGTCAAGCCGCCCGAACGTCAGCTCGACGACGCCAACCTCGAGCGAGCGCCCGTCGCACGCAGCCTCGTGTACGCGGGCATCGGCTTCGTGGCCGCGATCTGGGCCGTCGCCAGCCTCGTCTCCGGCTGACCCGAGTTGGATTCCTGCTCGGGGACGGAATCCAACTTCTCGTCACCCCGAGTTGGATTCCTGCTCGGGGACGGAATCCAACTTCTCGTCGCTCGGGCCGGCGTCCCGGACGGCGGGCGGAGCTGACAGGATCGTGCGGCATGGACTTCGGCATCTGCGTTGCGTCCCGCCCGGCTGACCTCGACTACGTCGTGGAGGCGGAACGACTGGGCTTCACCCACGTCTGGATGGCGGACAGCCAGATGATCTGGAGCGACGTCTACGCGATGCTTGCGCTCGCAGCCGACCGGACCTCGACCATTCGTCTGGGCACCGGCGTAGCCGTCGCAACAACCCGGATCGCACCGGTCACCGCTGCGGCGATGGCCACGATCAGCCAACTCGCCCCCGGTCGAGCCTTCTGCGGGATCGGCACCGGCAACACAGCGATGCGGATCATGGGGCATGCGCCGATGCGGCTTGCCGAGTTCGACCGCTACCTCGCCGACCTCAAGCTCCTCCTCGCCGGCGAGGAGATCGAGTACGAGTGGCGCGGGCGGTCGTCGCCGATCCGTCACCAGATGCCCGACGACGGATTCGTGTCGTTCGAGCACGCCATCCCGCTGTACGTCTCCGCCTTCGGACCGAAGGCGCTCGACCTCGCAGCGAAGCACGGCGACGGCCTCATCACGTCGGTCCCGCCCGATCCGGGCGCCGTTGCGTCGCTGCGCCACGCCATGGCCGAGCGGCGCGCCGAGAACGGTCGACCCGGTGAGCGCGGCGAGTTCCCGATCGCGACGCTGACCACAGCGTGTGTGCTCCGGCCCGGCGAGGCGGCCGACTCCGATCGGGTGAAGCACGAGGTCGGGGCGTTCGCGATCGCCGCACTCCACTACGCCTATGAGCAGTACTCGCAGTTCGGACGTGAGCCAGGCCGGCACCTCCACGACGTGTGGGATGACTACATCGCCGCCGTCGAGGCCGTTCCCGCAGAGCGACGTCACCTCCGAACGCACCTCGGGCACAACTGCTGGGTGATCCCAGAGGAGGAGCGGTTCGTCACGAAGTCGCTGATCGAACGGTCGTGCCTCGTCGGCACGCCCGACCAGTTGCGGGACCGGGTCGGCGAGCTCGACGACGCCGGGCTCGATCAGCTCGTGCTCCTCCCGCCGCTCGATGCGAAGGACGCCGTCATCGCCGATGTGGCGCGTACCGTGATGTCGTGACGATCACCGCCCACCATGCGCCGCATCCGAGGGCAGAGGCGTGAGCAGCGGCCCGCTCCGGCTGGCGTTCGTCGAGTCGGCCACGAGGGCGCACACCTTGCCGGAGTCGCCGGTCGAGGTCGCGTTCGTCGGGCGTTCGAACGTCGGCAAGTCATCGCTCGTCAATGCGATCGCCAACCAGAAGCAGCTCGCACGCGTGTCCAACACACCCGGCCGAACACAGGTGATCAACCTCTTCCGGCTCGACGAGGGTCGTGGGCACGGAGGGCGCGATGCGAGGGACGCCGAGCCGTCGGCCACCGTCGTCGACCTCCCGGGCTACGGGTACGCGAAGGCGGCGAAGTCCATTCGCAACGACTGGTCGGAGATGATCGAGGGCTATCTCCTGGAACGTGACGAGTTGGTGATGGTGTTCGTGCTCGTGGACGGAGCGATCGGACCGACCAAGCTCGACGTCCAGATGCTCGAGTGGCTTCGCTATCACGGTCTGCCCCACACGGTGGTGGCGACCAAGCTGGACAAGGTGAAGTCGTCGAAGCGGCCGAGTCGGAGGAAGGAACTCGCTGCCGGTTGTCAGCTCGATCCGGGCGACATCGTGTGGGTCAGCAGCACCAAGGGCGATGGCGTCGATCGCCTCCGCAGCCTCGTCCGCACCCACCTCTCCTGACGGTCGACACGGCGCCCTCATGCAACACCGGCGCCAGGCGAGAACGTTTCGCCTGGCGTCGATGTTGCAGGGGTGGTGAGAACGGAGCGACTCCGACCCCGTTCGTTCTCGGGTGGTGGCGGTCTGGTCGGGGTTACCCGTGGGTAGTGCCTTAGCGTCGTCGCGGTGACTCCCGCCGCCGCTGCCGTGCCCGTCTCGATCACCGGGACCGGGCTGTTCACGCCGACGGAATCGATCTCCAACGCCGAACTCGCCGCGTCGCTGACCGCGTCGGTCGAGAAGTTCAACGCCGAACACGCAGATGAGATCGCCGCCGGCACGATGGCACCGCGCGACCTGCCCGACGAGGACTTCATCGAGAAGGCATCAGGCATCCGCTCGCGCTTCGTGATGGAGAAGAGCGGTGTCCTCGATCCGGATCGGATGCGGCCGGTTCTCCCGACCCGCACCGAGGACGAGCTGAGCGTCACCGCCGAGATGGCGCTCCCGGCGATCCAGGAGGCGCTCGAGCAGGCCGGCCGCCGGCCTGAGGACGTCGACGCCGTCATTCTCGGTGCGTCCAACCTCCAGCGCGCGTACCCGGCCGTGGCGATCGAGATCCAGGACGCGCTCGGCGCCGGC
>JBCBDK010000596.1:0-2669 GCA_038529675.1 Actinomycetota bacterium | reverse complement strand
GTTCGAACTGCAGGATCGGCTCGGGCGACAGCGCCCGCTGGTAGCCGATCTCGGGCTTGGCGTCGGCTTCGGCCGGGAAGGTGGCCGACAGATCGGTGGCGACCACACGATCGCCCAACCCGAGAGCGAACACGATCTCGGCGAGGTCGCCGTCGGCGGGGATGATCCGCTCCGTCGACTCGATCGTGACCTCGATGCCACGGTCGTCGACGACGACGATTGGAGCATCGTCGACCGTCGTCGTCGAGACATCAGCTGCTTCTTCGACGCTCTCGTCGGCGTCGGTCTGGTTCGCCTGGGTGTCGGCGGGTGTTGTGTCGGTGGGCGTGGCGTCGGGGGGAGTGGTGCCGGGGGGAGTGGTGTCGAGAGCGGGTTCGGTCGTCGGCGCATCGGTGGCGATGGGTGCTGATTGCGTCGTGGTGGTTGCCTCGCCGGTCGTCGGCGCTGCGGTGCCATCGCTGCCCGTCGAGCCGCACGCGGTCAGCAGTAGCACGCCGCCGAGAACCAGTCGAGCATGCAGTGAGTGGCTGGTCGTCCGCGGCGCTGCGCTGCCTGTTGGCTGCCCTGCACGGCGCTGGCTCCGAATCACGAATTGAGATAGTAGGCGTACCTAACAGACGCTGCAAACCAGCCACGAGAAAAGTCGGAGAGGTTGCCGAAGACGCCAGTGTGTCACCGCTAGGTTGAAGGCGCAATCGGCGAACGTTCTGCTCGTCGTCGACACCGGACCTACCGGAGACCCGATGAACCATCTCGCTCGGCGCTGCCTGGCGCTCGCTCTTCCCCTCGCTGCCGTCGTGAGCTGTGGCTCCGATGATTCCTCGTCGCCATCGGTCGCCGACACGACCGTGGTCGAGGTCGCACCCCTCGACGACACGTCGGCCACCGATGCGGCGCCCGACGACAGTGCGCCAGAGGTCGAGGCCGACCTCGACGAATCAGACGATGCGGCGGCGTCCGACGATGCGGTAGACGCAGCGACGGAACCCGAAGCTCCCGACGCCGATGACACGACTGTCGCCGATGACACGGCCGTCGCCGATGACACGACTGGCGATGACGAGGCGGATGCCAACGACGCCGAGTCAGACGCGGGTGCTGCCACGGAGGTGTTCGGTGAGCGAGGGCGGCCAGCGGCGGTCGAGGACTCGATCGTGGTGGCATTCGGGTCGAACGTGTGGCCCGTCGTCGAGGATCTCCTCGTTGTCGGGATCGCTCCCGATGTGATCGTGCGGAACGAAGGATCGCAGGACGCACCGGCGTACCTGATCGAACGGTTCGGCGAGGAGATCGGTGCGGCGGCGATCATGGAGATGAACCTGCTGAACCCGAGCATCGAAGCGTTCGCCGCCATCGGTGGTGACGTGTTGGCGGTCCCTCGGGAGTTCGAGCCGTTCCTCCCTGCCGAGCTGGTCGACCTGTTCGACCTGGTCGTGTTCACGAAGCTCGACGACTGGCGCCTCAGCGTCGGAACGATCGTCGACACGACGGGCGCTGATGCCGAGATCCTCGACGAGCTCGAGGCGGTGTACGCCGCACGTGTCGCCGAGGTGCAGGCGGCAACGGCGCTCGATCTCGCATCGCTGTCGATCTCGACGTTCGCGATCAACGGCGAACAGGCGTCGCCCGACTCCCGGCAGGGGCCCGGCGCTCGCGCCGCGATCGCCTTGGGCCTGCAGCCGATCGAGGTGATGCTCGACGTGCCGAACCGCGAGAATCCGTCGCTGTCGCTCGAAGAGCTGACGTCGCTCGATGCGGACCTGGTGTTCTACAACGTGCGGTCACAGACCGAGCTCGACGAGCTGCTGGCTGACCCTCTGTGGCAGCAGACCTCGGCCTTCGCCAACGAGACCACGTATCCCGGTGTGAGCGAGTGGCGTCAGTCCGGGTTCCTCGGCACGTTGTTCGTCCTCGACGAGCTTGAAGCGGCGCTGCTCGACGTCGAAGCTCGCGGCGTCGTCGGGAGCTGAATCAAGCGGCTCACCGCTGCCGCGGGTGCGTGACCTCAGCGGGCAGTCAGCGGAGGAGGTCAGTTGCTTGTCGTGCCCTCTTCACGAGAGGGTCCGGCCTCGGTGCCTCAACACTTGCCGTGGTCGGCCTTGGCCTTCGGTACGTAGCCCACTGGCCGGGTGCCCTTGGCCGTGACGCGCCCGCCGCGCTTCTTCGGTTTTCCCATGGGCCGGAGTGTAGGCGGCTGTGATTGGGCGCTCGACGGTTGCCGCTCGTCTCCGTCTCGCTGGGCGCGCTCAGAGCACTGAGTACAACAGACGACCCGGCGGCGTCGGCCGGAGCCGGACATCGCAGCGATGTCGAGCGCCAACGCAAGTGCGAACGGCGCTGGCCCGATGAGCGCCCCGCCGCGAGCGAGGCAGGCGAGTCGGTCGAGTGGAACGCAACACCATGAACCGTGGTCGTTGCGCCGGCCGTCAACATCGAGTGGGTCGCTGGGTCAGAGACTGATCTCTCAACGGAGGGAGCGGCGTCCGGGTCTGCCGGATATCGCTCGGGTCGAACCGGCGCCGCGGACGCGCGTTTCCGTGCGCTCAAGCCACGCCGCTCGTTGTTGCTTGGAGCGGTGAACGTGTGCCGAGCTGCTGCGGGCAGACTCTGCGAAGCTGACGGGGTGGAAGGGAGTATCGACTCGGCAAGCCTGGTTGAGTATTACGAGG
>JBCBDK010000595.1:0-2671 GCA_038529675.1 Actinomycetota bacterium | reverse complement strand
CGGATCCCCATCTCGTGGAGCCGGCCCTCGAGAACGGTCGCGACACCCTTGATCCGCTTCAGATCGTCGGGCTCGAGTGTGGCGGTGGCGGTTGCCGCCGGGGCAGGGTCGGCCTGCACGGCCGGCTCGGCGGACTGTGGCGCGACGTCGGCGGTCAATACTGGCGTACCGGCGGCTGCGGCGAAGAGTACGTCGTCGCCCAGGTCGAGATAGGCCGCCTCGATGCCGTCGCCCTCGAGGGCAGCGGCACCGCCGACGATCTCCATGATCTCCTGCGTGATCGAGTCCTGGCGGGCCCGGTTCATGACGATGGAGAGGTTCTTGATGAGTTCCTCGGCGTTGTCGGTGGCCGACTTCATCGCCCGTTGGCGGAAGGCGTGCTCGGACGCCGCAGCGTTGAGCAGGGCGGCGTAGATGCGGGCCTCGACGTAGCGCGGGAGCAGGGTGTCGAGGATCGTGAGCGGATCGGGTTCGAACTCGAAGTCGCCGCCGGAGCCGTCGTCGGAGCCGGCCTTGCCGTCACCACCGGCGACGGTTTCGGACGAGAGCGGAACGAGCGGACGAAGCACGACTTCCTGGCTGCCGGCGGTGATGAACCGGTTGTAGACGAGCTCGACCTTGTCGACCTCGCCCGCTGCGTACAACCCGACGACGTACTCACCGATCGCACGGGCATCGTCGTAGCCCGGCTGATCGGTGAACCCGGTGAAGCTCTGCCCGAGCTGGTACTCGCGGAACTTGAAGTACCCCTCGGCCTTGCGGCCGACCGGCACGATCAGGTAGTCCTTGCCGGACGTGACGTCGGCCTTGACCTCGCCCTCGGTCGCACGCTGCACGCCGGCGTTGTAGCCACCGCACAGCCCGCGGTCCGACGACATGACGACGTAGCAGGTTCGCTTGATCTCGTCGCGGCCGGTCAGGAGCGGCGAGTCGGACGCGCCACCGGCGGCGGCGAGGTCCTTCACGACGGTCGTGATCTGCTCGGAGTACGGCACGGCTGCTGCGACGCGCTGCTGTGCCTTCACGATGCGCGAGCCCGCGATGAGCTCCATCGCACGCGTGATCTTCTTGGTCGCCTGCATCGTCCTGATGCGGCCCCTGAGGATTCGCTCTTGGCCTCCGGCCATAGGTGATCAGTACTCCGTACTCGTCGGTCGTGTGTCTCGGACGACTCGCGTCACTCCGTTGCGAGGGTCTTGGGGGACTCGGCGTCGCCCATCTCGCCGGCGTCGGTCGCGGTCGGGTCCTGCGGGTTGGACGACGAACCGTCGCTGGTCTGGAACTGGGCCCGGAACGCGGTGATGACGTCGCCGAGGCTGTCGGGCAAGCCGGAGGTCTTGATCTCCTCGAGCAGGCCGCCGTGGCTCGACCGCATGTGGGCGAGCAGCTCCTGCTCGAAGCGGCTCACGTCGTTGACCGGCAGGTCGTCGAGGTAGCCGTTGGTCCCGGCGAAGATCGACACCACCTGCTCCTCGACGGCCATCGGGCTGTTGAGCGGCTGCTTGAGCAGCTCGACCAGTCGGTAGCCACGCTCGAGCTGCGCGGCCGACACAGCGTCGAGGTCCGAGCCGAACGAGGCGAACGCCTCGAGCTCACGGAACTGGGCGAGGTCGAGCTTCAGCGTGCCGGCGACCTTCTTCATCGACTTGATCTGGGCGTCGCCGCCGACGCGTGACACCGAGATGCCCACGTCGACAGCCGGGCGCACGCCCGACTTGAACAGTGCGTCCTGGAGGAAGACCTGGCCGTCGGTGATCGAGATCACGTTGGTCGGGATGAAGGCCGACACGTCGCCGGCCTTGGTCTCGATGATCGGCAGTGCGGTCAGCGAGCCGGCGCCGTTCTCGTCGGACAGCTTGGCGGCACGCTCGAGCAGACGCGAGTGGAGGTAGAAGACATCGCCCGGGTACGCCTCACGGCCCGGTGGGCGGCGAAGGAGCAGCGAGAGCTGACGGTAGGAGTCGGCCTGCTTGGACAGGTCGTCGTACACGACCAGGGCGTGTTCGCCGTTGTCCATCCAGTGCTGGCCGATGGCGCAACCGGCGTAGGGGGCGAGGTACTTGAACGGCGCCGAGTCGGCGGCGGGTGCCGTGACGACCACGGTGTACTCCATGGCGCCGGCCTCGCGCAGCGTGGCGACGGTCTGGGCGACGGTCGAGCCCTTCTGGCCGATCGCGACGTAGATGCACTTCACGCCGAGACCCCGCTGGTTGAGGATCGTGTCGATCGCCACCGCCGTCTTGCCCGTCTTGCGGTCGCCGATGATCAGCTCGCGCTGCCCACGCCCGATCGGCGTCATGGCATCGATCGCCTTGATGCCGGTCTGCAGGGGCTCGTGCACGGGCTTGCGACCGAGGATGCCGGGCGCCTGGATCTCCATGCGTCGCTGCTGGGCGCCGACGATCTCGCCCTGGCCGTCGACCGGCTCGCCGAGCGCATTGACGACACGGCCGAGCATGGCGTCGCCGACGGGCACCGAGAGGATGTCGCCGGTGGCCTTGACGGTCTGGCCCTCTTCGATGTTCTCGGCCTCGCCGAGCACGACCGCGCCGATCGAGTCCTCGTCGAGGTTCAGCGCGAGGCCGAACGTGCCGTCCTCGAACTGGAGCAACTCGTTGACGGCTGCGTCGGGCAGTCCGGACACGCGGGCGATGCCGTCGCCGACCTCGGC
>JBCBDK010000594.1:0-2695 GCA_038529675.1 Actinomycetota bacterium | reverse complement strand
ACGCGCCTCGTCGAGCAGCGGTTCGATCGC
The DNA here is from genome assembly GCA_038529675.1 of Actinomycetota bacterium. Taxonomy (GTDB): domain Bacteria; phylum Actinomycetota; class Acidimicrobiia; order Acidimicrobiales; family Ilumatobacteraceae; genus Ilumatobacter_A. The sequence goes on along the minus strand of JBCBDK010000594.1, from coordinate 2,665 downwards.
TCGACGATCGGCGGCGGCCGCCGCACGGTGATGATCGAGGATCGCGTCGAGGTAGGTACCGCTCACGGCATCAGTGTGCCGGTGAGCGCGGCGATCACAGCCCCTTGCCGCCGACCGGCTTGCAGAAGATCAGCTCCGGGCGTGCGGCAGCGAACGGGCGGACGGCGGCACCCAGTTCCTTCATCGCATCGCTCGAACCGTGTGCGGCGAGTGCCTCGTCGCTCGTGTACTGCTCGTACATCCACAGCAGGTTCGCGTCGGTGGTGTCCTCCATGAGGACGTAGCGGACCGTGTCGGGCTCGTTCGCCTCGACGTGGTCGAGCATCGGCTGCAGCGCAGCGACGAGGTCGTCGCGTTGGCCGTCGTTGGCGGTGAGCTTGGCGATGATCGAGACCGTCATGGCCGGGACCGTAGCTCAGCGCGGCCAACTCGACCGAAGGCGCTCGTCGTGCTCTCGGTTCACTGCAGCCACATCGGGCGGACGCGCTGCCCTGGTCTCGGTTCAGCGCGGCCACATCGGACGGAGACGCTCGTTCAGTCGTCGGTTGAGGTCGACGAGGCTGACGTCGCCACCCTGCGCGGCCCACACGGCGAGCATCGCGTCGATGCCGCCGAGGCCCGCCCCGGCCAACAGTGCAGCGTCGACGGCGTCGACGCCGGCGTCGACGAGCAGGCCCTCGATTCGTCGGTGCCAGTCGTCGTGGGCGACGCTCGTCGAGTTCAACCCCGGTGCGGCCGCGAGGGCCTCGATGCCGACGAGCGTCTCGTGGCGGTGTGCGTCGATGTACGCCGACACGGCGAGGCAGGCGCCCTCGATCAGCTCCACGACGGGCAGCTCACGGTGCTCAGCGACGAACTCGTCGAATGCTCCGAGCCATCGCCGCGGCAGTTCCAGCAGGATGTCGTCCTTGCTACGGAACCGCCGGTACGCCGTCCGGCGCGACACGCTGGCGGCGGCGGCGATCTGCTCCATGGTCACCTCGGTGAAGCCATGCCGCTCGAACATCGTGATCGCTGCGTCGAGGATCGCATCACGGGTCTCGTGATGGCGCCGGGTTCGCAGGTCGGTCGGCTCGGGCACCCGGCCAGCGTAGCGACGCATCGCGCCGACTGACACATTGCGCCATGCTGGCACACTGTGCCAGTATGAACGACGTGACGACGATCGCATCGACCCATGCGCCCACCGCGACCGCCTCAGCAGGTCGGGCACCACACCGCGAGACGCCCCCGAGCCATCACCGGCCGACTCGGGCCCCGTTCTCCGAGACGCACCGGCGCGTCGTGCGCGACGGGGCCGAGCTCGACGACGTGTGGCGTGCGGCGCTCGACGTCACGCCGCGAGAGATCCGAACGTTCGGTCCCCTGATCGCGCTCCGTGGGCTGCCGAGTCGTCTCACCGGTCGAGGTCGCGGGGTGGCCGACGACACGGGCGACGGCCCGTTGCTGCAACTGTTCGAGTCCGAGGGATTCGTCCGCCTCGGCGAGTACTCGGGCGACGGTGTGCGACGCGTCGAGTTCGGCGCAGCGGGCCGGTTCTGGTCATTGCGCGACAACCATCCGATCCACTTCGACGGTCCGGACGACTTCACGGCGTTCGACCGGCCCGGCCATGCCAGGATCTGGTTCGAGCTGGTCGCCACCGACACCGGCGACGGCATCGAGCTGTCCACCACCACGCTCGTGTGCGGCACGGATCGACGAGCGGAGCTCCGATTCGCCCCGTACTGGGCGCTGATCCGGCTCCCGAGCGGTCTGATCCGCCGCAGCTGGTTGGCGGCGATCGAACGGCGAGCCCGGCGATGAGTGAGCGATCGCCCCTCCTCAGGTACTGGCCACGACGGGCCGACGGCCTCCCACCCGGCCAACGGTTGGCGCCGGCGATGCCCCGCTTCTCCGACTCACCGAAGCGCTGGGCTCCGGCCGCGCCCGACCGGCCGACGCTCACGATCTCCCACGATGGTGTCGACCACGTCCTCGACCTCGACGACCTCGAACGCTTCGGAGCGGTCGACACCTCGGCCGACTTCCACTGCGTGACCACGTGGTCGGTGCAGGGGCTGCGATGGCGAGGCGTACGGCTCCGCGAGGTGGTCGACCATGTGCTCGGCACGCTGTCGCCGTCGCCGTTCGCGCGGGCCGTCGCCGCCGATCGGGCCGCCGCCCGCTTCGTCACCGAGGACCTGCTCGCCGACGACGTGCTCGTCGCCACCCATCTCGGCGGCGAACCGCTGACACTGCGCCACGGCGCACCGCTCCGCCTCGTCTGCCCTCGCCAGTACGCCTACAAGTCGGCGAAGCACCTCGTGGCGATCGAGTTCCTCGACGAGTTGCCGGACAGCGCCTACGGCCCGAAGGAGCACCTCCGCGCACGGGTCGATCGCGAGGAGCGCCACGAGCGGCTCCCGAACTGGTTGCTCCGATGGCCGTACCGGGTCGCGATCCCGATCACGGCGCGGTGGGCCGATCGGGCGCTCGCCGAGCGACCCGACGGCGTGGCGGTCAGAACCCGAGCCGGGCGCTGACCGTCGCCACCAGCTCGTCGATCGGGACACGCACCTGCTCGGTGGTGTCGCGATCCCGAACGGTCACCGCATCGTCCTCGAGCGAGTCGACTACGACGAGACGCAGAACATCGGCAAGCGGTACCGCCGCCAGGACGAGA
>JBCBDK010000593.1:0-2696 GCA_038529675.1 Actinomycetota bacterium | reverse complement strand
CGGGATGTTCCGCGGCCCACGGATCTGGCCACTCGTCCAGGTGGTCTCGTGGTCGGTGTCGAGCCGGTACGTCGGGAACGCCGCGATCCACTCCTGGAGGGCGACCTGGAGTTCGAGCCGGGCGAGGTTCGAGCCGAGACATCGGTGGATTCCCTGACCGAACGCGACGTGACGGTTGACCTCACGGCCGACGTCGAACTCGCCGGCCCGCTCGAACGCCGCCGGGTCGTGGTTGGCGGCGGGAAAGGTGACGAGGACCTGCTCGCCGGCTCGGACCGGACAGCCGGCGACCTCGGTGTCCTTCGAGACGCGCCGACCCATCGTCACCGGTGCGTAGTAGCGGAGGACCTCCTCGGTCGCGTGGACCCAGAGCGGATCGGACCGGTCGAGCTCGACGAGTCGATCACGGTCGTCGGGGTGGGTGCCGAAGTGCCACAGCCCCGAACCGATCGCCGACCACGTGGTGTCGATTCCGGCGAGGATCAGGAGCAGCAGATAGCCGACCTTGTGCTCGTCGTCGACGTCGGCCTCCGAGACCAGCGTCGCGAGGTCGTCGCGAGGCTCGGCGGATCGTTCGTCGAGGAGGTCGAAGAAGTACGCGCGCATCTCGGCGGTGACCTGTTCTCGGATGCGGTTGTCGCGCGGGGCGAGCTGGAAGTTGCGGTGGATCCAGTCGCGGAAGATATCGCCGTCGGACTCGGGCACCCCGATCATCTGGCTGATCGCGTGCACCGGGATGTGCTGGCTGTACTCGGCAGCGGCATCGGTTCGATCGCGCCCGTCGAGTGCTGCGATCAGCGAGCGGCAGTACTCGCGCAACTCCTCCTCCATCGGCTGGATCTGCTTGGGGCTGAACGCGGGAAGCAGGAGTCGCCGGTGATCGTGGTGATCGGGAGGGTCGCTGGTGATCGGTGGTGCCGGCCGCCGCACCGCGTCGGGCTGCGCGACGGAGACCCAGGCGGACGAGAAGTGTTCGGTGTCGTTGGCGATCGCCGACACGGCGTCCATCGTGACGGGCATGAACGCTCGGCCGTAGCGTTCGGTCATCGCCATCGGTGTGACCTCGCGGACCTGGTTCCAGATGTCGATTGCGTCGGTACCCCACTGTGGATCGAGCCAATCCCAGTCGTTGACCCAGTCGGTCACCGGATCGGCGTAGCGAGCGTCTCCTTCGTACCCCATCGGGGGAGTCTCGCGCGACGACCCCCGACCACCGGACCCGAGCGGCGGCACCCCGTCATCGCACGAGAGCGCCGAGCGTGGTCACTCGTCGGGGGGTGTCGGCACCCGCTCCTCCCACGCCGGGCTGGAGCGTTCGGTGGCGCGTGTGACGACGACGATCGCTGAGGCCATGAGCAGCCCGCTGATCCGCAACGCGATGTCCTGTGCCTCGGTCGGGCTCCCGGTCTCGGTGGAGAGAATGGTCAGGGCCGACACCGCGGCGATCACCCCCTGGAGGATCGCTGCCCAGCGCACGAGCCGCAGTTGGACGGCGAGATCGAACGTCTGGGTCGGACCGCTCATCCAGGTGGCAGCGACCGCCAGCGCAGCAGCGGGAACGAGCGTGACGGAGTTCGGTGGGAGCACGAGGAAGCTGAGGACCTCGATGCGCTGCTCCCACACCCCGGCGAACGCCTGCTCACCGATTTGGGTGACTCGACCGACCTGACGGAAGAGGAAGAGCGCCCAGGCGACGAAGGCGAACCATCCTGCCGTCGTGAGCGCCCGGACGAGGTCCGAGGTCCGCGTGTCGTCGCTCGTCACGATCGCGTCGACGTCGTGGCCGACGTCAGTCCCAACTGCACTCGAGGCGCTTGATGCCGTTGATGAAGTTGCTCTGCAGGTACGACGGTTCTCCCGTGATCCGCAACGAGGGAAGCCGACGTCGGATCTCGTCGAACATCACGATCAGCTCGCGGCGCGCGAGGTTCGCACCGAGGCAGAAGTGCGGGCCACCTGCGCCGAACCCCACCTGAGCGGGTTGGAGCGGTCGGCCGACGTCGAAGCGATACGGGTCCTCGAACACCCGCTCGTCGCGGTTGCCCGAGCCGTAGAACATGACCACCTTCTCGCCCGCCTCGATCCGCTGGCCGGCGATCTCGGTGTCCTCCGTCGCCGTCCGACGGAAGTGGATGACCGGACTCGCCCAACGAACGATCTCCTCCACGCCGGTTCGAGCCAACCCGTCCCAGTCCGCGTACAACCGTTCGCGTTGGTCGGGGAAGTCGGTCAGCGCCTTCATCCCGTGCGAGATCGAGTTGCGGGTGGTCTCGTTGCCGGCGACGACCAGCAGGATGAAGAACGACCCGAACTCCTGCGCGGTCAGCTGCTCGCCATCGACGCCATCTCCGTCCAGCGTCGCGGACATCATCACCGAGGTGATGTCGTCCTGTGGGTCGTCGCGTCGGCTCTGGCCGAGTTCCTGGGCGTAGGTGAACATCTCCAGCGAGTGCGCCATCAAGTCGTCGTACGACGTGACGAAGTCGGGGTCGCCGACACCGAGGATCGTGTTCGTCCACTGGAAGATGCGGCGGTAGTCCTCGGCCGGGATGCCCATCATGTCGCAGATGATCTCGAGCGGAAGAGCTGCCGCGACGTGGTCGACGAAGTCGCACCGTTGATCGGGATGGTCGGCGATGAGCCGGTCGACGATGTCGCGGGCCTTGTCCACGATGTACTCGTCGATGCGCGCGATC
>JBCBDK010000592.1:0-2696 GCA_038529675.1 Actinomycetota bacterium | reverse complement strand
GGCGGCGGCCCACGACGGATGCCTCACCCGACACCGCCGAGGGCTCGACGAGGCCATCGCGGCCCCAGTCGCTGCGTTCAACGCTGCGGTTGCGCTCACCGAGCAGCTCGACGCCGAGGATCCCGAGCATGTGGCTGCGGAGCGGGCCTGGTCCATCTGCATGGGCGAAGCGGGTCATGAGATCGCCGACGACGACCGGATCCAGGAGTGCTGGTCCCCCTCCTGCCCGACCCTGGTCCGGTCGACGGGAGTGTGCCGTCCGACTACGTCATCGAGGCCGATGTCCTCCGCACGCTCATCGGGTTCGAGGCCGACCTCTTCGCCGCCGATCAGCACTGTCAAGCGGTGTCCGGGCTCGACGACTCGATCCGACGCCTCGAACTGATGATCATGCGCGACATCCGCGGAGCGGTTCGGCTTCGACGGCGCTCCGCTCCCATCAGCGGATCGGCTGGCCGACCTGCCGTACGCTCACGAGGATGGGTGAAGCCTTCGAGGACGCAGCGAGCCGCTTCATCGACGAGATGACCTCGGTGCTCGACGATCTGTCGGGCGGCGACGACCACCGAGCCGAGTGTGCGATCGAGGCGTCGAACCTCGTCGCCGCCTTCGTCGACGCCGATGGTCGCCACACGAGCGACGAACTCTCGCAGTGGGTCGAGGCGATCGGTACGCAACTGACTCCGCCCATGATCGTCACCCCGAGCACGCTCCGCGCCGACGACACGTTCGGTGGCCGCAAGGAGTGGCTCGACCAGCCGAGCACGATGTTCGATCTGCTCGTTCGCGCCGATGAGCGCGACGCCGGCCGTCGCGCCAACCGCTACTACGAGCTGGCGATGGCGACCGCGCATGCCACCGCAGCGCTCGACCTGATGCCGTCGCCCGACGAGATCGCGGCGATCGACCGCTTCCGAACGCTGCTGCTCCGGACGATGGATGACCATTCGGTCCCACGCCCCGGCCAGCCTGACGCAGCGCCGCGCGCGTCGGCTGCCGCTGGAGCACCGGAACCGGCCGAGGAGCCCGAGGTGGAGATGGCGCCCGAGCGGCCGATCGAGGAGCTGCTCGCCGAACTCGACGCACTGATCGGCCTCGATCACGTGAAGGAGGAGGTGCGGCGCCTCACGTCGCTGCTCCGCATCCAGGAACTCCGGGCCGAGCGCGATCTCCCGGTCATCGAGACCAGCAAGCACCTGGTCTTCTCCGGCAACCCGGGGACCGGAAAGACCACCGTCGCTCGCCTGCTGTCGCAGATCTTCCGCAGCCTCGGCGTGGTCACGAAGGGTCACCTCGTCGAGACCGACCGCTCCGGGCTGGTCGCCGGCTTCGTCGGCCAGACCGCCACGCAGACCAAGAAGGTGATGGAGTCCGGCCTCGGCGGCACGATCCTGATCGACGAGGCCTACGCGCTCGCTCGCGGCGGCGAGAACGACTTCGGGTTGGAGGCGATCGACACCATCGTGAAGTTCATGGAGGACCACCGCGACGACCTGTCCGTCGTTGCGGCCGGCTATCCGAACGAGATGGCCGACCTGATCGACGCGAACCCCGGGCTCAAGAGTCGCTTCACCCGCACGATCCACTTCCCCGACTACGACACCGACGAACTGATCGGCATCTTCGGGCTGATCGCCGGCTCGAAGGAGTATCACCTCGACGAATCCGGCCGGGCTCGCCTCGCGGACATCATCGATGCCGAACCGCGTGGTCGTGGCTTCGGCAACGGGCGGTTCGTACGCAACGTGTTCGAGGCGGCGATCGGGCATCACGCGCTCCGCCTCGCCGACGTCGAACATCCGACCGACGACCAGCTCACCACCCTCACCGCCGACGACCTCCACCCCGTCGACTGAACCCCGACGAGTTGGATTTCGTCCCCGAGTTGGATTTCGTCCCCGGGACAGAATCCAACCGACTGAACCCGACGAGTTGGATTTCGTCCCCGGGACAGAATCCAACCGACTGAACCCGACGAGTTGGATTTCGTCCCCGGGACAGAATCCAACCGAGTTGGGGCGGGTGCGGCTCCCGGCGCGCATCGGCCCTGGCAGCTAGCGTCGTCGTGGTGATCACGACCGTGCTCGTCGGCGCAGCGATCGGTGCCGTGGCCGGGCTCGCGCTCTGGCTCTCGCGCAGAACCAGGGGTGGCGGTGAGCGGATCGATCCGTTCACGGTCGGCGAGCCGTGGCGGCAGTTCGTGCAGGGCGCGCGGCGCGCCGCCGACCGGCTCCACAGTACGGTCGAGGCGACACCGAGCGGGCCGCTGAAGGATCGGCTGACGTCCATCGTCGGCCGGCTCGATCACGGCGTGCAGGAGACCTGGCGGATCGCTCGCCGTGGCGACGAGATCGACGATGCGGTCAACCGGCTCGACCCGACCGCGCTGCGCTCGAAGCTGGCGACGCTCCAGGCACAGCACGCAGATGCCCCGTCGGACCAGTTGGCCACGGCGATCGAATCGGTCGAGTCCCAATTGGCGACCACGGACCGGCTGAAGGAACGCTCGCCGAAGACCGCCAACACCCTCCGCCTCGCGCAGACCCGGCTCGACGAGCTCGTCACCCGGGCCGCCGAGATCTCCGTTGGCGCCGGCGACACCGATGCGTACGAGCACGACGTCGACGACCTGGTGATCGAGCTCGAGGCACTTCGCCAGGCGATCCAGGAAGTCCAACCCGGGTGAGCGACGCCGG
>JBCBDK010000591.1:0-2696 GCA_038529675.1 Actinomycetota bacterium | reverse complement strand
ACGACCATGACGACCCTGGACGAGAGCACCGACGCCTCCACGCACTCGGCGTCCGCGTCCACGGGCACGAAGGCCACACGGGTCGTCGGGACGCTCACGATCGGCGCCATCGGCTGGCTCTTGCTCTTCGGGCTCGTGTTCTCCCCGGCCGACGTCAACCAGGGCGAGTCGGTTCGCTTCTTCTACGTGCACGCGCCGACGATCTGGGTGGCGTATTCGTCCTTCGTCGTGACCGCCGTCGGATCGGCCATGTACCTGTTCACGAAGAAGCACTCGCTCGGCTGGGACCGCCTCGCCGGCGCCAGTGCGGAGATCGGCGTGGTGTTCGTGGCGCTGACCCTGATCACCGGTGCCATGTGGGGCCGGCTCACGTGGGGCGTGTTCTGGCAGTGGGATGCCCGGCTGACCACCACGGCGCTCCTGTTGGTCACGTACATCGGGTACCTCGCCGTGCGGCGGCTGGGCGGGAGCCATCAGCAACGGGCCAAGCGCTCGGCGGTGATCGGCCTGCTGTCCGTGCTCCTCATCCCACTCGTCCACTGGTCGGTGGTGATCTGGCGGAGCCTGCATCAGGAAGCAACGGTGCTGGACACCGATCTCGACCCCGACATCGACGGGCTGATGTTCTTCACGATCATCGTCGGGCTCGTCGCCTTCACCCTGTTCTACGTGTGGTTCATGCTCCATCGCACCCGCGTGATGGCGATGGAAGACCTCGTGGAGGACCGGGGCCTCGACGACGCGCTCGCCGCACGCCGGGCCGAGGCGGCGCTCCACCACGCCGACGCACCCGACGACAGTGACACCCCGTCCGGAGGTCCCACCCGATGATCGCCTTCTTCGACGACGCAGGATTCATCCTCGGCGGGTACGCCATCACGTTCGCGGCCGTCGCCGGCCTCGCATGGCGGGTCGTCCGCCAGGGGAAAACCCTCGGACAACACGTGCCCGACGACGAGAAGTACTGGACCTGAGCCGACCACGATTTGGCGACGCACGATGTCCGATCCCACCGACACCACCCCACCGACACCGCAGGCTGACGAAGGGCTCGACCTCTCGCCCCGGTCGGAGGCACCCGCGCCGACCGGCGCACCGAAGCGGAAGCGGAACATCGTGCCGATGCTGGTGCTCGCAGGCGCGCTGATCGCCGGTGGCGTGGTCGTGACGCAGTTCCTGTCCTCGGCCGTCGACTTCTTCTGCAACGTGGACGAGGTGGGCGTGCGCGACGGCTGCGAGGAGGATCGACGCATCCGGCTGCAGGGCACCGTCGACGAGGGCACGGTCGTGTCCGCCGAGGGCCAGACCCGGTTCTCGATGACCTTCAACGAGACGAGCATCGACGTCGTCTACGACGGCGACCCGGGCGGCATCTTCCAGGAGTGCATCCCCGTGGTCGTCCACGGCGAGATCAACCAGGGCGTGCTCAACGGCGACCGGCTCGAGGTGAAGCACTCCGACGAGTACGCCGCCGAGAACGACCAGAACCTCTCGGACGCCGCCGATCAGAACTGCGCGACCGCGGACGCGTGAGGTCCCCACGGCCATGATCGGAGCATCGCCCAACGGTGCGCTGGGTCGCGCCGGGCTGCTCCTGATGCTCGCCGCCTCGGTGATCGGCTGCCTGTCGGTCCTGTGGGGCATTCGCCAGCGCGACCGCCGCCTGCTCAAGCAGGCGCCGATCTACGCATGGCTCGGTCTCGCCGGCGCCGTCCTCGCAGTCGTCATGATGCAGCGGGCGCTGATCACCCGCGACTTCTCGCTCGCCTACGTCCAGCAGGTCGGTTCGGCCGCCACGCCTGCCCTGTACAACTTCGCAGCGATGTGGTCGGCGCTCGAGGGGTCGATCCTGCTGTGGACGCTCACGCTCGCGGCCTTCACCGGCGCGGTGGCGTGGCGGTTCCGGAAGCGGACCGACGACGTGCTCGTCGGGTGGGCGCTGATCGTGATGTTCGTCATCACGGCCTTCTTCGCACTCGTGAGCTTCGGCCCAGCCGACCCGTTCGCGGACGGCGCGCCGGGCGTCACCTCCGGCCCCGGCCCGAACCCGTTGCTCCAGAACCACATCCTGGTGCTGTTCCACCCACCGATCCTGTACCTCGGCTACGTCGGCTTCACCGTGCCGTTCGCATTCGCGATCGCTGCGCTCGTCACCGGGCGGCTCGGCGAAGGCTGGCTGATGGAGACGCGTCGCTGGGCGCTGTTCTCGTGGGCGTTCCTCACGATCGGCATCCTGCTCGGCGGGTGGTGGAGCTACGAGGTGCTCGGTTGGTCGGGCGTGTGGGCATGGGACCCGGTCGAGAACGCGTCGCTGATGCCGTGGCTGACCGGCACGGCGTACATCCACTCCGTGCTCGTGCAGGAGCGGCGGGGCATGCTGCGCGTCTGGAACCTGAGCCTGTTGATCGCCACGTTCGCACTGACGATCCTCGGCACGTTCCTCACCCGATCCGGGATCATCAACTCGGTCCATGCGTTCGGCGACGGCCCGGTCGGTTCGTGGTTCCTCGCCGCGTTCGCTGCGATCGTCGTCGTGTCGCTCGGATTGATCGCATGGCGAGGTGACCGGCTGCGAGCGCCCGGCGCAATCGACTCGCCGTTGTCGCGCGAGGGTGCGTTCCTCGCCAACAACGTCCTGTTCACCGTGTTCGCGTTCATCGTGCTGCTCGGCACCGTGTTCCCGCTGCTCGTCGAAG
>JBCBDK010000590.1:0-2698 GCA_038529675.1 Actinomycetota bacterium | reverse complement strand
ATCGCAGCGAGGTGCGACGGTCGACCGCCGGGGCCGCCAGGTCCGAGCCTCTGGAATCCTGAGAGAAAGCAGACTCAACCGCCCCGACAGCGCCGCCGAGAACTCTTGCATGTCGGTCGCCATCCTCACCGGGCTCGAACTCGTCGTCCTCACGGCCATGCTCGGTGGGCTGCTCCACAAGCGTTCCCGCACGCAGCTGACGCCCGTGCGCGTGCGAACCCGCTGATCCGATCGGTCGGCCGTCGCCGACGTCCCGGGTCGCCGCTGCGCCGACGGGCCGGGCGATGCAGCCACCGATGTCGCTCTCGGGTACCGTCACGTGACCGTGGGCACACCCCTGCGGGTCCGACTCCACCCAGGGAGGCCACTCTCGATGGTCGACATCGATCGCTGGATCACCGATCTGCCGTTCTCCGAGCGGTACTCGTTCTACACCCGTGCCAATGCCGGGGAGGTCCTGCCCCACCCGCCGAGCCCACTCGCGTTCTCGACCACCTGGGTGCAGGGCACCATGCTCGGCTGGCACGACTCGATGATCAGCGTCGGCACCTGCGACCCCGACGAACTCGATCCCGAGGAAGTGATCGGGGTGTTCGGTGGCTATCTGTACATCAACGCCGCCGTGTCGCGACTCTTCGGTGTACGCGGGCCGAACCTCAGTGCGGAGATGATCGACTTCACCTACTTCGGCGACCATCCCGACGTGCCCCCGTACGTGCCCGAGCCGTGGCACGAGCACCCCGACGCCACCGCCAAGATCGGCGCGTGGATGACGGAGGTCCTCACCGGCGACCTGGAGGTTCTGCTCCACGACCAGGCCGAGGCCGATCGCGCCCGCGACGAGCGCCCCGACCTCACCAGGCTGAGCGACCACGAACTGGTCGCGCGGGCGCGCAGCTTCCTCCCGGCCATCCGTCGACTGTTCGAGCGGCACATCATCGTCACCGCCGGCACGTCGATCGGGTCCGGCACGATCAACGCGATCTGTGAGGCCGTGGGTGATCCGACGCTGGGACTGAAGCTGATCTCCGGCGTCGGCGACGTCGACTCCGCGCTGCCGAGCAACGCGATGTGGGCACTGTCACGGCTCGATCCCGAGTCCGACGAGTTCCGTGCCGGCTTCGACGAGTTCCTGTACCGCTACGGCAGCCGCGGCCCGAACGAGTGGGACGTCCTGAGCGACACCTGGGAGACCGATCGGCAGCTCGCGCTCGATCTGATCGAGGTGATGCGCAAGCAGGACGACGACGGCGATCCCGCGAGTCGTCACGCCGAGCGAGCCGCCGAGCGCGAGGCGGTCACCGAGCAGTTGCGAACGGCGCTCGCCGCCGACGCCGAGGCGCTCGGGCAGTTCGAGGCCGGCCTCGCCTCGGCCCACCGGTACCTCGCCGGACGCGAGCGGGCCAAGACGAACATCATCAAGGTGATCAACGAGGTTCGTCTCGCGTTCCGCGAACTCGCCTCGCGCCATGACTACGACCTCGCCGAGTTCCACATGCTGCTCGACGACGAGCTGGAGGCGTTCCTTACCGCGCCCGACGAGTTCCGAGCCCGGCTCGCCCAACGACTCGAGGAGTATCGCCGAATCCAGGGGATCGAGCCGCCGTTCATCATCACCTCGCCACCCGACGTGTCGACCTGGCCGGCCAAGGGTGTGAGCAGCGCTGGGGTGGCGACGACCGGCGACGTCCTGACCGGTGTGCCGGGCTGCCCCGGCACGGCCACCGGCACGGCCCGAGTCATCCTCGACCCGACCGACCCGCTCGCGCTCGAGCCCGGCGAGATCCTGGTCGCGCCGCTCACCGACCCGGCGTGGACGCCGCTGTTCGTTCCCTCGGCGGCGGTCGTCGTCGACGTCGGCGCGCAGGTGAGCCACGCGATCATCGTCAGCCGCGAACTCGGCCTCCCGTGCGTCGTGAGCGTCACGGGAGCCACCCAGTCGATCCCCGACGGCGCGACCATCACGGTCGACGGCGACGCGGGCACGGTCACGGTCGACGCGCTGCCCTGACCCGGTTCGGGTCGTGTCGCACCGCTTCGTAGGCTCGGGTGCATGGCAGATCGTCCTTTCCGCGTGCTCGGCATCCAACAGGTCGCGATCGGTGGCCTCGACAAATCGACGCTGTCGGGATTGTGGACCGGACTCCTGGGCGTGGAGAAGGTCGGCGACTACCAGGCGGAGTCGGAGAACGTCGACGAGGACATCCTTCGCCTCGGCGACGGACCCCATGCGGTCGAGATCGACCTCATGCAGCCGCTCGACCCAGAGCGCTCGCCCAAGGTGCACGTGCCGACGCTGAACCACATCGGGTTGTGGATCGACGACCTCGAGGCGGCTGTGGCGTGGCTGACCGACCAGGGGATGCGATTCACCCCGGGTGGCATCCGGCGGGGCGCGTCAGGCTACGACGTGTGCTTCCTTCACCCGAAAGGCAACGACGAGCATCCACGCAGCGGTGAGGGAGTGCTGATCGAGCTGGTGCAGGCGCCCGCGGAGGTCGTCGACGCGCTCGGGTGAACCACTACGGTTCGCCTGACCCCGCCGGGCCATGGTCGGCACGGGTGGACCCCAGGAGTGCAGATGACCGGTCGGACCAGCGACACCCCCGCCAGCGATCGAGTCCCGCCGTCCACGCGAACGAGTGACGACCTCGCAGCCGAGTCACCCGCCGTATCGAGCGGGCACGGTGCCGGTCCA
>JBCBDK010000589.1:0-2703 GCA_038529675.1 Actinomycetota bacterium | reverse complement strand
GCCAACGTCCCGATCTGGGTCACCGTCTTCACCGCCCTCATGGGAGCGCTCGGCCTCATCGTCGGCCTGGCCGCCCTGTTCGATCCGTCGCTGTTCTTCTTCACCGACGCTGACGAGGCATTGGGCCAACGATGGGCCGGCCGCATGATCGGCCTCGGCATCGTCACCACCGGCGCGGTCATCCTCCGCTCACGGCCGATCTACATCCTGGCGCTGCTGGCCGGCATCGCCCGAGAGGCGGGCGACCTTGCCGCCGCCTCCACCGACGGTGACACCACCGTCCCCGCCATCGTCACGATGCTCATCGGCATCGCCGCACTCGCCCACATCGCCCGAACCCCAACGACGACGACCGCCAACATCATCGAACCCACACAGGACCGGGTCGGCTAGCGAACGAGCGTGCCGGGGCACGGCACGAGTGCCGTGGGCGGCGATGGCCGGCGCCCGTCGGCGGTCGTCGCCTTCGGTGGCTGTTCAACACGAACGGTCAGACACCGAGGTCGGTCAGTCGCTGTGTCCGTTCGGCCTGGCCACTCGCATCGTCACCACACCCCGGCCACACTCCTTCGGCGCAGCGCCGACGCTGGAAACGGTGACGACGGCATCGAAGATCAACCGGGTGTCATCGCGTTCACGCAACTGGGCTCGTGCCGAGAGTCGATCGCCCTTGGTCGAGGCCGTCATCGTCGAGTCGACACCGGCGGTCAGCGCCATCTCGTCAACGGGCAGCGTGCGGAGCGTGGCCGCACCGGCAGCCACGTCAGCAACCAGCCCGACGGCGATGGCCGTGAACGCGGTCCCGTCGTAGGTCACGACATCCGACAGGGGTATCGAGACGACGGCGACGCCCTCGTCAGCAGACTCGATCTCGAGGCCAACAGCCTGGACGAACGGCATCGAGCCGATCGTTTCTCGTACCTGGCCAAGGGTGCGGGGCACGTCAACGTTCACCGCCTCAGTGTGGGCGCACCTCGACTCCAAGGCCAAGCCGCCCCCAAAGCACGCCGCTGGAGCCACAGCCTGCTCGACATCCACTCCGTCTCCAACGTGGCGTTCGCAGGCCGACCGATTGACGTCAGACTTGGTCTGTGCGTGACCGGGCAGACATTCCAACCGATGAAGCGATTCGAAGCATCCTTCGCCACTTCGACGTCCAACCATCTGGCCTGCTCGGACACGGCGGCGAAGCCTGGGTCTTCGCCCTCGACGACCAGCACGTCCTTCGGGTCTTGCGCGACACCCAGGCATGCCGTCACATCAACGAACGACAGGCCCTCGTCGACGAGCTCGCACAGGCCGGTGCCCCTTTCGCGCTCCCGAAGGTCGTCCGGTGCGACTCGCTCAACGATCGAAGCTTCGCCGTCGAGCACCGCCTACCGGGCAAGGCCGTTGGTCAACAGCTCCACCGACTTGGCCGCAGCGACCGCAACCGACTGGTTGAGCACCACCTCGACGCCGCCAATGCGCTGGGCGACCTCCACCTCGATGAGCGAGGCTGGTACGGCGACCTGCTTGCGCCAACACCGGTTCGCCGTGCGACCTGGCGCCGCTACCTCACCGAGAAAGCGGCGGATGGGCTTCGACGGGCGCCCGGCTTCGAGAACATCGAACCTGACACGCTCGCTGCAGACCTCCCTGACGCCGACGGGGGACAGTTCGTCCACCTCGATGCCTTCACCGGCAACATGCTGTCGATCGACACGACGATCACCGCGGTCATCGACATCGGCGCCACCAGCATCCGAGGCGATCGACGACTCGACCCTCTGAGCGCAGCCGTCTACCTCTGTGCGCCCCACATCACCCCGGCTGCCGATGAGCACGACCGACGGACCGCCAAAGCCTGGCTGACCAACGCAGGCCTCATCGACCACTTCGAGCCAGCCCGCCGTTGGCTCGCCGCCTTCTGGGCCTGGGCCACCGACGACCAGGAACTCCACCACTGGTGTCGAGAGGTCCTGCTCCACTAACGACGGGCATTCGTCGGCCGTGACTCGGGTACCGGCGAGGGACGCGGATACCGCATGTCACCTGGTGAGCCTTCTCGTTCACGACAGCAGGTGGATATCTCTGACTAGAGTCAGGGATATGGATCTCGTAGAACCGGTCCGTGCGTTCAACCGTGTCGTCACCGAACGAGTGGGCGCACTCGAAGATGAGTACCTCGCTCGGGGTCGACCACTTGGCGCCTCTCGGGTGCTGTGGGAGATCGGCAATGGAGCCACCGATGCCCGATCCCTGAGATCACGACTCAGCCTCGACTCCGGGTACCTGAGCCGACTCCTCCGCCTGCTCGAATCCGAGGGACTCGTCACGGTGAGCCCAAGCGAGGGCGACGCCCGAGTCCGAAACGTCGAACTCACCCGGAGCGGCCGGCGAGAACATCAGCTCCTCGACCGAGCAAGCGACGACCTTGCGTCCTCGCTGCTCGAGCCGCTCAGCTCGAGCCAGCGTGACCGGCTGATCGAGGCGATGAACACGGTCCGAGCCCTGCTCACCGCTGGGATCGTCGATATCGCCATCGACGATCCAGCCAGCGCCGACGCTCAGTTCTGCATTGGCGAGTACTTCAACGAACTGAACAGCCGATTCGAAACCGGCTTCGATCCCGACATGAGCATCTCGGCCGATGTCGACGAGTTGACGGAACCCGCAGGTCTCCTCGAGATCGCCCGCCTGCGGTCTGAGCCGATCGGCTGT
>JBCBDK010000588.1:0-2704 GCA_038529675.1 Actinomycetota bacterium | reverse complement strand
GATTCCGGCGATCCTGCCGAAGCTCCGCCTCGACGACGCCGGCGCGATCGTCGGCATCGCGATGCCCGGCGACGCCGACTACGACGAACTCGACTGACGCGCAGCCCGAGCTCGGTTCAGGCGTCGAAGGCGGCGTTGACGGCGTCGAGGAGGCGGGCGGAGCAGCCGGACATGTCGATCGCATCGCCCTCCGCGTCGCGTGCCACGGGCGGCACGAGTTCGTCGACGATCGTGCGGGCGATCGACCGGAACGCGCCGGCTGCCACCCCCGAACCTTCGAGCGCGACCGGCTCGCCGGCATCACCGCCGGCCGACACGGCCGGCTCGATCGGGATCTGGCCGAGCAGCGGTGCGTCGATCGCGTCGGCGAGCGCTGCGCCGCCGCCGGCGCCGAACAGCGCGTGTTCCACGCCGGCCGAGTCGGTGAAGGCGCTCATGTTCTCGATCACGCCGATCACCTTCAGGAACGAGCGGCGCGCCATGTCCGCGGCGCGCTGGGCCACCTTCTGTGCGGCGAGCGCCGGCGTCGTGACGACGAGCAGGTCCGTCGCAGGCAACATTCGTGCGAGCCCCATCTGGACGTCGCCGGTGCCGGGTGGCATGTCGATGAGCAGGTAGTCGAGGTCACCCCAGTGGACGTCGTTGAGGAACTGCTCGACCGCCTTGGTCAGCATCAGCCCCCGCCACATCAGCGCGGTGTCCTCGCCGACGAGGAAGCCGGTCGACACGACCTCGAGCACCCCGTCGGGGCCACCGGCCACACCGGGCACCACCCGCTCGTTGGGGATGATGAGCGGCTTGTCGTGGCCCTCGACGCGCTCGGCCTCCATGCGCTCGTCGATGCCGAGCAGTCGTGGAACCGAGAAGCCCCAGATGTCGGCGTCGAGCACGCCGACGCGTCGGCCCTGTGCTGCGATCGCCGCGGCGAGGTTGACGGTGACCGACGACTTGCCGACCCCGCCCTTTCCCGAGGAGATCGCCAGCACCTTGGTCGACGCCGGCACGTTGGTCGCCGTGGCATTCTCGCGGGCGTTCCAGCGCGCCTTGGTCATGACCTCGGTGCGCTCCTCGGGCGTCATCTCGCCCCACACGATCTTCACGTCGGCGACGCCGGGATGACGCTCGACGCGATCCTCGACCTCCTGTTTGATCTCGGCACGCATCGGGCAACCCGCGATCGTCAGCTTCACCTCGACGGTGACGAGGCCGTCGTCCGCGACGTCGATCGACGGGACCATGCCGAGCGACACGATGTCCGCGCCCAGCTCGGGGTCGATCACCGAGCGGAGCACGTCGCGCACTTCGTCGTCGGTCGGCGGCGGCCCTGACGTACCAGTGGTGGCACGAGCGCTGGTCGTCGTGGTGGCCGATTCGGCGTCCATCGGGAGATTTTACCGGCCGCGGCCGTGTAATCTCCATGTCGTGCTCCCGGTTCCGCTCGACGTCCTGAAGGCGCTCGGTGACAACACGCGGTACGCGATCTATCTCGAGCTGGCGCGCTCGGCGCGTCCGCTCGCCACCGCCGACATCGCCACGTCGCTCGCGCTGCACCCGAACACGGTCCGGCCCCACCTGGAGCGCATGCGCGAAGCCGGTCTGCTCGAACTCGAGGTGTCGGGTCGCGGCGACGTCGGCCGGCCACAGCATCGGTATTCCGTCGCCGCATCAGCGCCGTCGCTCGGCCTCGAGCCACCGACCATCCCAGTGCTGGCCCGCATGGTCCTGTCGATGGCGAGGCGACTCGAGGCGAGCGCCGATGATGCCGAAGCGGTCGGACGGGACGAGGGCCGTCGTCGGGCCGCCCCGTTCGAGGACGCCCCGTCAACACTCGAAGCGCTCGTGACCGATCTCGACCAGCTCGGGTTCGACCCGGTTGTCACCGACGTCGACGGCGACCCCGACACGGCATCCGTCGCATTCGCCCACTGCCCGTTCGCCGACCTCGCCCGAGAGCACCCCGAGCTGGTCTGCGGGCTGCATCGCGGCATGGTCGCCGGCTTCGTCGACCGCATGGGCGATGCCCACGTCGGCGAGTTCTGCGCACTGACCCACCGCACGCCGTGTCGCGTCACGGTCGCGACTCGCTGAGCGACCAGCGATAGCCTGCCCCACAGGATCCGATTCACAGGAGGAACCATGATCACGCTCACCGACCCCGCTGCCGCCAAGGTCTCCCAGCTCCTCGAAGCCGAGGGCGCCACCGATCTTGCACTCCGTGTCGCCGTTCGTCCGGGCGGATGCTCCGGCTTCTCCTACGAGATGTTCTTCGACGGCGACATCACCGACGACGACACGACCGCCGAGTACGACGACGGCAGCGTCCGCGTCGTCGTCGACCAGGCGTCGGCACAGCTCCTCGTCGGTGCCACTCTCGACTACAAGGACGGGCTCGACCAGAGCGGGTTCGCCATCACCAACCCGAACGCGTCGCGCACCTGCGGCTGCGGCCAGTCCTTCTCCTGACACGTCCTCGACACCGGGCGGCCCGGGGCCAGCGGCCAGCGAGATCGACCATCGCGCATGCACGTCACCGGGCTGCGGACTACGGTCGGCGCGGCGTGCCGCACTGGGGCGGCCCCGTCACACCGAGGAGTCGGTACCGATGTCGCACACTCGCACTCGCACGGTGGTCGGAACGGCGGTTGGTTCCGTCGCCCTGACGGCGTTCGCCATCCAGGCCTGGCCCGCCGGTGCAGCGCCTGGC
>JBCBDK010000587.1:0-2722 GCA_038529675.1 Actinomycetota bacterium | reverse complement strand
GTCGACCTGACGCACGAGCGCGCCGAGCCACGTGACGACGTCCTCGAGCGCCTCCGTGCGGCGCTCCTCTGGCACGTTCTGAACGAGCCCGCGGTACACGTCGGAGAGGTACCGAAGCACCACGCCCTCCGACCGCTTGAGTCGGTACTCGTTGACGAACTCGGCGAAGGTCATCGCCCGCTCGTACATCTCGCGAACGACCGACTTCGGCTTGACCGTGTCGCCACCGACCCACGGATGCGACATCCGGAACTCGTTGAAGGTCGAGTAGAGCCAGTCCTTGTTCGGCTTTGGTGCCTCGGCTTCGGCGAGCCGCTCCATCCGCTCCTCGTACTCGACCCCGTCGGCCTTGAGCGTGGCGATCAGCTCGGACTTCACCCGGTCCTCCTGGGCCGCGAGCACGACCCCGGGGTTCTCGGCGACCGCCTCGATGATCGTGACGACGTCGAGCGCATACTCGACGTCGTCGTCCAGGTCGGCGTCGATCGCGCCACCGTCGATCATCTCGTCGCGCAGCCGGTCGATCGCCGCGAGCGCCCAGAGCGACAGCGGTTGGTGGAGCGCGAACTCGTCCTGGAGGTCGAAGTTGACCCGCACGAGTCGCCCCTCGTCGTCGGGCTCGTCGAGGAACTCGAGGATGTCCGCCTCGACGAGGGACCGGTAGACGGCGATCGCCCGACGGATGTGGCCCCGTTGACGTCGGCGCGTCTCGTGGTTGTCGCGCAGCAGGCGACGAATGGCGCCGCAGCCGTCCTCGGCGACGCCGTCCGGCCGTTCGGCGATCGGGCGATCGAGCAGGCTCATCACCAGCTGGTGATCGACGCGGAAGTGCGAGCGCAGTGACTCGGGTCGGCCGCCGACGAGCTTGTCGAACACCGCCTCGTCCCAGTGTGCGTAGCCGCGGTCGGGCGGCTTCTTCTTCACCTTGGCCTTCTTGCCGCCGGCAGCGGCCTTCGCATCGGCCGCCAGGTTCTCGACCACGTGCTCCGGCGCCTGCACCCAGACGTCGCCGCGATCGTCGAAGCCCTTGCGGCCGGCCCGCCCGGCGATCTGCTGGAAGTCGCGAGTGCTGAGCACGCGCACGGAGCGTCCGTCGTACTTGCACAGCTTGGTGAACAGCACTGACCGGATCGGCACGTTCACCCCGACGCCGAGCGTGTCGGTGCCACAGATGATCTTCAGCAGTCCGTCCTGGGCGAGCTTCTCGACGAGGAGGCGGTACTTCGGCAGCAGGCCCGCGTGGTGCACGCCGACGCCGGCCGTGAGAAAGCGACGAAGATCCTTCCCGATGGGCGAGTCGAACCGGAACCCACCGATGGCGTCCTTGACCGCAGCCTTCTCGTCCTTCGTCAGCGGGTCGAGCGCGAGGTAGCCCTGCGCTGCGTCGGTCGCGTCCTTCTGGGTGAAGTGGACGACGTAGATCGGGGCCTTCTCCGACGCCAGCAGTTCCTCGACCGACCGGTGCAGCGTCGACGTGCGGTATTCGAAGTCGAGCGGCACCGGCCGTGTCGCAGAGCTGACGACCGAGCAGGTGCGCCCGGTCCGATCTTCCAGGTCGGCGCGGAAGAACTCGACGTCGCCGAGCGTCGCCGACATGAGGACGAACTGGGTGTCGGTCAGTTCGAGGAGGGGGATCTGCCATGCCCAGCCACGCTGTTCGTCGCCGTAGTAGTGGAACTCGTCGACGATCGCGACGTCGACGCTCGCATCCCGACCCTCGCGCAAGGCGAGATGCGCCAGGATCTCGGCCGTGCAGCAGATGATCGGTGCGTCGGGGTTGACCGACGCGTCACCGGTGATCATGCCGACCAGGTCGGATCCGAACTCGCGGCAGAGCGAGAAGAACTTCTCGCTGACCAGCGCCTTGATCGGTGCGGTGTACCAGCTACGTCGCCCGTGCGCGAGTGCCGCGAAGTGTGCAGCGGTCGCCACCATCGACTTGCCCGAGCCGGTCGGGGTGTTGACGATGACGTGTCGATCGAGCGCGACCTCGAGGATCGCCTCCTCCTGAGCGGGGTAGAGCTCGATGCCCTGCTCGGCGACGTGGTCCATGAAGCCGAACAGCACGTCGTCGCCGGTGGGGCTCGACGGCAGTCGACGCACGAGTGCGGTGTCGGCCACGCCGGGGACCGTACCGGCTCGCGAGCAGGCGTGCGCTACCGCCGCAGAGGGTGGTTGACGAACGCAACGTGCGCGCAATGAGACGGTCGGATACTGTCGTGCACAGCGACATCTGTCGTGTTCTCTCGTTTCGATCTCTCCCGTTTCGATGACGCCACTTCCCGAGACCACCGACGGCCGCCAGCTCCGCCGCGTCCGCAACATCGAGGCCGTGCGGCGGGCGATCCTCGAACTCGAACTCGAACGACTGCCGCTCGACCTCGACACCGTCGCGGAACGGGCGGGCGTCACGGTCCGATCGATCTACCGGTACCACGCCGATCTCGATGCGGCGATCGCCGACGCATTCGAGTCCCGTCTGCAGTTGACGCTCGACCGCTTCGCCGAGCAGCGTCCACCCGACGTGACCCGCCCGCTCGACGAGCGGATCGAGGCGATGGTCGACTTCCGTCTCGAACTCGAGGCGATGGGACGGCCGCTTCGGAACACGGTGCAGCCGGAGAACCCTGATCTCGCGTTCGACCGTCAGGTGGCCGACGTCTTCGCCCCGGAACTCGCCGTCCATCCGCTCGCGGAGCGGGAGTGGCTGACCGCTGCGGTG
>JBCBDK010000586.1:0-2740 GCA_038529675.1 Actinomycetota bacterium | reverse complement strand
GCGGAGCTCGAACGCGCCCATGAGGTAGGCATTGCGCCACGTTGCCGACTCCGCCTGGTAGCCGAGCTGCTCCATCGCTTCGGCACCGAGCGAACGCGCAGCACGGTTCTCCGGGTCGTCGAACACGACGTGGTTGGCGAGTTCGAGCGCCCACCGTTCGTCGCCGGTGTCCAGCGCCGAGCGCGCAGCGGTCAGGACCGCGTCAGGGCCGCCCATCAGCTCGACGTAGCGACTCGCCCGGTCGACCGGCGGGAGCGGGTGCAGGTGTGCGGGGTTGCCGTCGTACCAACCGAGGTAGCGGTGGTACACCGAGCGGGCGTTGTGCGACAGCGTGCCGTAGTAGCCCTGCACGTGGGACTGTGTGCCGAAGCAGTCGGGGAGCGAGGTCATGGCCTCGGAGATCTCGTCGGGGGTGTGACCGTGGTTGGCGAGTCGCAACGTCTGGTCGTGGATCCAGCGGTAGACGTCGCGCTGCAGCGTGAGGAACGTGCGGGCGTCGTCGCCGCCGAAGCGGGGCCAGTGGTGACTCGCGAAGAGGACGTCGGTGTGATCGCCCCACATCCGCAGTGCCTCGTGGATGTACTTGCTCCACGCGAGCGCGTCCCGGGCGAGCGCACCGCGGATCGGATACAGGTTGTGCATCGTGTGCGTGCAGTTCTCGGCCATGCACAGCAGCCGATGGTCGGGAAAGAAGAAGTTCATCTCCGCCGGCGCCTCGGCGTTCGGCGTCGACTGGAAGACGATGCGTACGCCGTCGACGTCGAGTTCCGTGCCGGTCTCGCTGATCGTCTCGGTGGGTGCGACCAGGTCCGATCGGCCGAGCGGGACCGTCTTGCCGAGGCCGGCATCGACCTGGCCACGTTCACCCGGTGGCAACAGCGGCCCGAACTGGTACATCGACCGGCGGAGCATGATCGGCCCGGCGAGCAGGTTCTCGCCCACCACCTCGTGCATGAACCCCTCGGGTGCGATGACACGCACGTCGCCGCGGCGGACGGCGTCGCGGGTGGTCACGCCGAGCATCCCGCCGAAGTGGTCGACGTGGCTGTGGGTGTAGATGACCGACGTGACCGGTCGTGTGCCGAGGTGCTCGTTGGCGAGGTCGAGGCAGGCGCGTGCAGTCTGCTCCGACGTGAGCGGATCGATGATGAGCCAGCCGGAGTCGGCGGCGATGAACGTGATGTTGGAGATGTCGTAGCCCCGCGCCTGCCACACACCGTCGGCGACCTCGAACAGCCCGTGGATCGCGTTCAGCCGGCCCTGCCGCCACAATCCCGGGTGGCACGTGTCCGGTGCGTCGCCGGCATCGTCGCCCCGGAGGAAGTCGTGGTTGGCGGTGTCCCACACGGCTCGTCCGTCCAGCTCGATGCGCCCGGTCGGGTGCCGAGCGATCAGGCCCCGTCGCGCCGCGTCCCAGTCGGTCACGTCGTCGAAGTCGATGACCGCAGCAGCGTTGCGTGCCCGGGTGTGGTCGGTGGCGGGCTGCGGTGAGAGATCGTCAGTCACGCTGACATCACACCACACGGCGTACGTCCGGGCCCGATGCGCCGCCCAGCCGATCAGGCCGGTGGTGTAACCGTGAACTGTGCGACCTGCCCGCGAGAGAAGTGGTCGTCGATGTCGCAGATCACGCGGTAGGTCCCCTCCTCCTCGAACGTCACCGTGACCTCCCGGACGGCATTCGGTGGGATCCGCTCGGTCGCGCCGAGCGAGCGGTTCTCCGACGAGAGCACCTCGAGCTCGTGGTCGAGCGTGCCACCGTTCCGGACGGTGAACGTGACCCTGTCGCCAACAGCGATCTCCAGGGCCTCGTTCGCCTCGAACGCGTAGTCGACCGCCACGAGGTCGACCTGGAGCTCGCGGCCGTCGAGCGTCTCCTCGTCGGCGGATCCGCAGGCCGTGAGCGCTGTGAAGCCTGCGGCGAGTGCGGTGCCGCGCACGATGCGTCGGCGACGTGGGCGGGTCATCGTCAGGCGCAGCATCCCTCGAGTCTGGCTCGCCGCGAGCTGCGACGACGGGAGCGCGTGGCGACCATCCACCATCGGACTGACCCGCGATGACAACATTTCGTTCATGAGTACGTCTGCCTCGATGCCGTTCCCCATCGGCGCCCGAGTCACGATGCCGCCGAGCAGGTCGATCGCCCATGCCTGGGCAGCGCCCCGCGCGGCCGACCTCGTGCTCGATCCGTGGGCTGCTCCGGCGGGCCCGCCGATCGCGCAGACGCTCCTGTCGCCGTGGCCGGCGCCGGATGCCGCGATGCGAATCGTCACGATGCCGCCACCACCGTCGCTCGTGCCACTGCCCGACCTCTCGCACGTGGGCGCCCTGCTCTCGGCCCCGCTGCCCCCGCCGTCGTCGGCCACCGCCGCCGAGGCGATCACGGTCACGAACCACACGGTCGAGTACGAACCGGCGGCGACCTTCGCGCCGGTCGAGGAGCCGCTCAGCGCGACCGGACGCCTCCGAGCGCGGATGGTGGCGATGATCGCCGGCGGCGTCGCCGCCGTCGTCGGCGTGGTCACGGTCATCGCCGTCGCCTTCTGACCACCGGTCACGGTACGGTCCGGGCATGGCGCGGGTCCTGCTGCTGAACGGTCCGAACCTCAACCTGCTCGGCACGCGCGAGCCGGAGGTCTACGGGGCCGACACCCTCGACGACATCGTCGACGACCTGACCGCCATCGCCGCCGACCGCGGCTACTCGCTCGACGCCGTCCAATCGATGGCGGTCAGGTCG
>JBCBDK010000585.1:0-2749 GCA_038529675.1 Actinomycetota bacterium | reverse complement strand
CAAGGTCGTGACGAACCGCACGACCTTGCCACCGACTGGGACGACGAGGAGCTCTGGGCGAAGTGGATCGACCTGTTCCGGAGCCACTGGCCGCACGCCGACGGACCGCACGCCGTGTTCAGCTCCGACGTCTACGTGTCGGGCATCGCGGAACGGTTGGGCGCTGCGCCGGTACTCGTCGATCCGGATCGATCCACGGTGCCGATCAGCGCGACCGAGATCCGCGAGCAGCCGGCCCGCCACCTCGATCACGTCCTGCCGGGTGTCCGGCGCTGGATCCAGGCCAACTGGCTCTGAACGCCGCGTTGCCTGAGTCGCTGAGACCGGCTCCGACCTGCGGATATTGCGATTCTCGGACGATTCCGGCCCTGCCGCGCGCTCGCTGTCCGGCCGTGGTGAGATGAGACCGTGAGCATTCCGGTCGAGCTCGACGCGCTCGAGGCGAAGACCGCCGAGTACGGCGTCGCCTACCTGCTGACCGTCACCGACGACGAGCGCACCAAGATCGTCGCGGTCCACCCGGCATGGGAGGGGAGCCAGCTGGTGGTTGCCACCGGCGGTGGTACGGCCCGCAATGCGTCAGCCCGATCCCAGGTGACCCTCGCGTATCCGCCGGCCGAGCCCGACGGGTACACCTTGATTGTCGACGGACTCGCCCGGGTGATCGAGCAGCCCGACGGTGCCTCGCTGGTGACGATCGCCCCGTCCGGTGCGGTCCTGCACCGTGCGGCACCCGCCGGGTTCGTCAACACGGCGACCGGCTGTACGCACGACTGCGCGCCGGTCGACTGACTGGCGTTTTAACGCCCTCGACCGCCGAGCGCTCACCCGGCTGTCGGCGATGTCCCGACGTCGCCATCTCCGCCCCTACGCTCAGCGCCGATGTTCGGGGTCCTCGCACAGTCGACGTCGACGACCGGCATCGACGCGACGCTCGAACGCTCGCTCGACCTGATCGGGGTCTTCGTCTTCGCGGTGTCCGGGGGCCTACTCGCGGTGCGCAAGGGCTTCGAGTTGGTCGGCGTGCTCGCGTTGTCGCTGGTGACTGCGCTCGGTGGTGGCGTGATCCGTGACGTGGTGCTCGGCGCCACGCCACCGACGGCGTTCGGAGACGTCTGGTACCTGATCGTGCCGCTGACGGCGGCCTTGATCGTCTTCGTCGGCCACGCCACGATCGAACGGCGGCTGACCACGCCGGTGCTGGTGTTCGATGCCGCCGGGCTCGGCGTGTTCAGTGCGACGGGGGCCGTCGAGGCCTCGGCGAGCGATGCGAGCGCCGTCGGGGCCGTGTTGATCGGCGTGATCACCGCAACAGGCGGTGGCATCATCCGCGACGTCCTGGCGAACGACCAGCCTCAGCTCTTCCAACGCGACAGCCGGCTGTACGCCATCCCCGCAGCGCTCGGTGCGACGATCGTCGTCGTGTCGTGGCGCAACGGCATCTACTCCGGCGGCGTGGCGATCGCCGCAGCGGTCGGCGTGACCGCGCTGCGCATCGCCGCCCTCCGCTTCGGCTGGCGAGCCCCCATGCCCCGCCCCTGACCCGAACACGAAACGTCCGTCGCTCGGTTGGAGAGGAGCGGTCGCCTCCTCGGCGGGAGCCCGTAGTGTTGGTTTCCTGCCCCCGTAGCTCAGTTGGATAGAGCGGTCGCCTCCTAAGCGATAGGTCGTAGGTTCGATTCCTGCCGGGGGCGCGATGATGGGATCGGGAATGGTGTTGTCCTTCTTTCTGACCGACTGGTTCGCGTCGCTCACCGACTGGCTGAAGGACTTTTCCGATGGCGGATGGTTCTTGGTGGTCGTGTTCGTCGTCGCCTACCTCGACTCCGTCGTGCCCGTCGTTCCGAGCGAGACGATGGTGATCATCGGTGGTGTGGCGGCAGGTCTCGGCGATCAGAACCTGCTGCTGGTGATTCTCTGCGGTGCGCTCGGGGCCTTCCTCGGGGACAACACGGCGTACCTGATCGGTTCGAGGATGTCCGGGGTGATCGATCGCCAGGCGGTCCGACGACCGAAGTTCCGCGAGCGGCTCGATTGGGCCGACGGTCAGATCCGTGAACGGGGCGGGCTGCTCTTGATCACGGCGCGGTTCATTCCGGGCGGCCGCACCGCACTCACGCTGTCGTCGGGTATCACCGGCCAACCCCGCCGGTGGTTCGTCGGATGGGTGGCGATCGCCGTGTCGATCTGGGCGACGTATGCCGCCCTCCTCGGGTTCATCGGCGGCAAGACCTTCGAGGACAACCACACGTTGGCGTTCCTCGTCGCCTTCGTGGCGGCGGTGTCGGTCACCGTGCTGATCGAGTTGGTCCGACACCTTCGCTCGCGTCGCGGTACCGCAACGCCGACCGAGCCGGTGCTCGATCTCGACGACGACGGCGACCACGTCCGCACCTGACGCCCTGCGTCCACCCCGGGCATGCGCCCGGTCACTACACCAGGCGGAACGCGACGCCGCCGATGACGCTCGACTCCCCGACGCGGCCACGATCCACGCTGACGAGGTCGACGCCGTCCAGGCCGTCACCGCGATCGTCGGCATCGACGAAGTGGACCGAGTGATCGAGATCGAGCGATCGCCACCGCGCCCGCATCGCCTCGGGGTCGGCCGCACCGATGGTGACACCGGCGATCGACGAGACGCCAGGCCCGTGGCGTGGCGCCCACGACGGTCCTGCCCAGTGCCAGCTCCCGGTCGGCACGGGTTCGTCGATCGACACCAACGTGCCGCCCACGTCGCGCGGATGGA
>JBCBDK010000584.1:0-2760 GCA_038529675.1 Actinomycetota bacterium | reverse complement strand
AACTCGGATTCGTGTCATCCGGACCGCACGGTGGTCCGTAGACGAGACGCGGGTCACGACGCAGCCAGGGTCACCGGACCGTCCGGTCGATCCGACATCCGTCAATACGACACCACTTCGGAGGAGTCAACATGCACAGCATCACCAAGCGAGCCCTCGCCGGGCTCGCAGCCGGCGCCACGGTCGCCGGTTCCCTCATCGGTCTGTCCGCCGGATCCGCATCTGCGCAGGAGGCGGAGCCCGGCATCGTCGACGTCGTGCTCGACGTCTCCGGCACGGAGGGCTTCGACACCAATGGACGCGACTACGACCTCTTGCGCGAGGCACTCGTCGCCACGGGCCTCGCCGGTGCGGTCGCAGCAGCCGAGGACATCACCGTCTTCGCCCCCAACGACCACGCGTTCGTCCGCCTCGCCCGTGACCTCGGGTTCGACGGCCGCGACGAAGCCGGTGCCTTCGGCTACCTCGCAGCGTTCACCGGCTTCGTGTCGGCCGACGACCCCGGGCTGCTCGACGACGTGCTGCTCTACCACGTGTCGCCCGGTGCGAAGACCGTGCGCGAGTTGCGCCGTACCCACCCGGTCGAGACGCTCTTCGAAGGTGCCACGCTCGAGGTGTGGTGGAACCGCGTGATCGACGGCGATCGCAACGACCGCGACGCCCGCATCCGCAGCCCGAAGAACCTCGAGGCAGCGAACGGCATCATCCACACCGTCAACCGAGTGCTGCGCCCGATCGACCTCGAGCCGCCGGCACCCCCGGTTCCCGACACCGTCGTCGACGTCGTGCTCCAGACCTCGGGCACCGAGGGCTTCGACCGCAACCTCCACGATTTCGACATCCTCCGCGAGGCCGTCATCGCCGCCGACCTGGCCGGTGCGCTGACCGAGGCGGAGTCGGTGACCGTTCTCGCCCCGACCGACTACTCGTTCCTGATCCTCGCCTACCAGCTCGGCTACCGCGGCGGGTTCAGCGAGGAAGGCGTCTTCGGCTTCATCGCCGAGGCGACCGGCTATGTGTCGCCTGAGGACCCGGGCCTGCTCGACGACGTCCTGCTCTATCACGTCCTGCCGGGCGCACAGAGCCGGGCCGACCTGCAGAACAGCGGTGAGCAGGCGACGTTGCTCGAGGGGGCCACGCTCGACTTCAAGCGCTGGCAGATCTTCGACAACGACCCGGACGCGTTCAACCCGTTCTTCGTCCGCCCGAACGACGTGCAGGCCGGTAACGGCGTCGTGCACGCGATCTTCGGGGTCCTTCGCCCGATCGATCTCTGACCGGTCGGGTGACCGGATCGGGTCGGGTCGCGTGACCGACCCGGCCCGGTCCGTCCGCGGGCGTCGGGCTCGTCCCGCCTGACGCCGATCTCGCTTCCCGTCGACCCGGCTCGGCGACACCGCTGGTGTCAGCCGAGCCGGGTCGCCTTTTCGGACGCCGTCGCGCCGCCTGCCAAGCGCCCCCGCTTCCGGTCCGTCGGAACCGTCGTGGTGGTCGTGGTGGTGGATGTCGTGGTCGTCGTCGTCGTGGTCGTGGTCGTCGTTGTGGTGGTCGTGGTCGTCGTCGTGCTGGTGGTCGGCGGGGTCGTCGTCGTCGATGTCGTCGGTGTCGTGCTCGTCGTCGATGTCGTGGACGACGTCGAGGTCGTGGACGTCGTCGATGTCGTGGACGTCGGCGTGGACGGGCCGATGTGTTCGATCACGAGTCGATAGGCGCCGATCGATCCGTAGGCGGTGAAGCCAGCGTCGGCGTCGAGCCAGCCGATCGACTCGACGGCGAGCTCGTAGTCACCGACGTCGACGAGGTCCGCGACCAGCGTCCATTCGTCGGCGGCCGCAGGCTCGGCCGTCTCGATCACGTCGCCTGCCTCGTCGCGCACGACGAGTCGGGGGAGCAGGTTGACGGCTGCGTCGTCGGGCGTCAGCGTGACCCGCAGCGCGTGATCGCCGACGGTCGCGGCGTGGCGGCGAACGCCGCCACCGACGCTGGCGACGCCGGACCCGGGCGGCTCCGAGGGGCCCAGCACCCCCGGGACGATGACGTCGAGCTCGCCGTCGTCGATCGGGTCGAGCGTGACGGAGATGATCGCGAGGTCGTCCTGTGCGCTGGTCGCTCCCGCGTACTCGCCCGCCGACCACTGGGTCACCGGGCGCTCGTACCCGAGGCCCATGATCGGTGCCCAGACGCCGTGGCCGTCGTAGTACTCGATGCGGTCGCCGTCCCGTTCGACGCCGTCATGGACGAGGCCGAGCGTGTGCCCCACCTCGTGCGAGGCGGCCTCGGCGACCGTTCGCGGGTTGCCCCCGGCGAGGTTCGAGCTGAACACCCAGGCCGGCAACTCCTCGGAGTCGCCGAACGACGGGACGTAGGCGATGCCGCCGGTGGGCTCGGGGCGCCACTCCCAGGTCGGTGTGATGATCACCCGCACGCCGAACCGGGTGTCGCCCGGCCCGTCCCACTCGAGTGCGGCGAGGCCGGGGTCTTCGGTCGTGACGTCGACGTCCCACGCTGCGAAGTCCCCACTCACGCGCCGCCAGATCTCCTCGATCCCGACGCGCTCGGACTCGTCGAACGTCGGGTCGCCGGCTCCGCCGCCGCGGGCGTACGGAGCCGCTTCGATCGTCGCCGGTCCGCCCTCGCTGTTCCAGCGCGTACCGGTCACCGTCGCACCGTCGACGTCGAGGAAGACGACCTTGTCCGAACCGGGCCGCGAGTGGAGCGACAACACGTCCTCGGTGCTGAGCGCTTCGAGCGTGCCGGCGG
>JBCBDK010000583.1:0-2768 GCA_038529675.1 Actinomycetota bacterium | reverse complement strand
CATACGGCGACAACACGCTGGGCGTCGACGACGGTGACGGCCACGACGCTGACCCGACCACCGGTGAGCCCTACGAATCCAACGTGGTCGACGCGGCGGACTACTACCGAGCCATCGCCGAGTACTGGGCGGACGGCCCGACGTCGGAGACGCCGCCCGGCCACTGGAACTCGCTCGCGCACACCGTCAGCGACCGCTTGGCCGATGCCGATCGACGAGTCGGCGGCGAGGGTGAGCCGGTCGATCGTCTGGCGTGGGACGTCGCACTCGGCCTCGCCCTGAACGGCGCCCTTCACGATGCGGCGATCGCCGCGTGGGGGACGAAGGCCCACTACGACTCGGTGCGACCGATCACGATGATCCGGTGGATGGCCGAGAACGGCCCGTATGACGCTGCGATCAACCCGACCGGGTTGCCGTTGGAGGACGGGCTCGTCGAGGTCGTCACCGACGAGTCCGCATCCCCGGGCGAACGCCATGCGGGCCTCGCCGATCACGTGGGTGCGATCGCCATCCGTTCATGGCGTGGCAGCCCGACCGACGCCGAGACCGAGACGGCGGGCGTCGGCTGGATCCTCGGCGCCGACTGGGTGCCGTACCAGCGGGCCACGTTCGTGACGCCGGCATTCGCGAGCTACGTCTCGGGGCACTCGGTGTTCAGTCGCGCCGGTGCCGAGGTCCTTGCGGGCTTCACCGGGAGCGACTTCTTCCCGGGCGGGATGCTGGTGCACGAGGTTCCCGTCGGGTCGCTGCTCCACGAAGAGGGCCCGAGCGAGTCCATCGAACTGCAGTGGGCCACGTACTTCGACGCCTCGGACGAGGCGGGCCGCTCGCGGATCTGGGGCGGGATCCACATCGAGGCCGACGATCGTGTCGGCCGTCAACTCGGGAGCGTCGTCGGCCGCTCGGCCCTCGCCCACGCGTTCGACGTCATCGGCGACCGCTGACCGAGGCCGGGTCACTCCTCCTTCGACGGCCGGCTGCGCGGGAAGTCGCTGACGGCGTCGAGGCGTGCGACCGAGTCGGGCGACAGTTGACGATCGAGCGCTCCGAGGGACTCGCGCAGCTGACCGGGGCGGTTGGCGCCGACGATCGGAGCGCTGACCCACGGCTTGGATCGCAACCAGTTGATCGCGGCCTGTGCGGGCGTCATGTCGTCGTCGGCAGCGACCTCGACGAGGGTCTCGATGATGTCCCAGTTCCGGTCCGTGAACCGATTCGTCGCGTTCATGTCGGCTCGGACGCTGTCGGGCAGCGCGTGATCGCGCCGATACTTGCCGGTGAGCATGCCGGCGGCGAGCGGACTGTACGGGACCATGCCGATGCCGTATCGAGCGCACATCGGCGCAAGCTCGAGTTCAACGAAGGATCGGGTCGGGTCGAGCAGGTGGTACTCCGGCTGGACAGATACGAACGACTCGAGATGTCGGGAGTCCGAGGTCCACAGTGCCTCCATCAGGCGCCAGGCGCTGAAGTTCGAGCAGCCGAGATAGCGGACCTTGCCCTGGCGGACGAGGTCGGTCAGCGCGGACAGTGTCTCCTCGATCGGTACGCGCTGGTCGATCCAGTGCACCTGGTACAGGTCGATGTGATCGACGCCGAGTCGACGCAGGCTGTCGTCGCACGCCTGCACGATCCAGCGGCGAGAGAGGCCCTCGCGGGAGCGAGCGGTGCCGCGGTGATCGGCGAACATCTCGCCCATCGCTCCTCGCACCTTCGTCGCGATGACCATCCGGTCCCGGTTGCCGCGCGCCGCGAGCCACCGACCGATGATCTCCTCGGAGACGCCGCCGGGGTTCCGCGGTCCGCCTTCGTTCCCAGCCCACGCCGAGTAGACGTCGGCGGTGTCGATGAAGTTGCCACCGGCCTCGTCGTAGGCGTCGAGCACCTCGACGGCACCCGCCTCGTCGACCGACCAGCCGAACTGCATCGTCCCCAAGCCGAGCGAGTGGACGAACAACCCGCTGCCGCCGACCTGGACGTACGGGGCGGTGTCCGTCGGTGAGAGACTCATGTCGGCCGCCCGGTCTGCGGCTCGTGGGCGGGTAGGGCCGACCGTTCGGTCGTAGCGACTGCGCCGACGCCGACGCCGACGCCGATGTCGATGTCGGTCTCGGCGTAGTGGACGAGCTTGTGGTCGATCAGTTCGAGCGCATGACGGCGTTCGGCGATCTGGCGCTCGACGAGCGCACGATGCTCGAGCAGGATGCGCTTGCGTTCAGGCTTGGTCGCCGGACCCCGTTCCCCCAGCCGGCAGTAGTGGCGGAGCTGTTCGATCGTCATCCCGGTCTCGCGCAGGCAGCGCAGCACTTCGATCCACAGCACGTCGTCCTGGCTGTATCGGCGGTGGCCGTTCGCCGCCCTGGCGACGTCAGCCAGCAGTCCTTCGCTCTCGTAGTACCGCAAGGTGTCCAGCGAGACACCCGTGCGGTCGGCCATCTCGGCGGGCGTCAGCATCGGGGTGGGCGGGGAATCGGTGGAGGGCGGGAGGGCCATGTCGGTAGTGAACAACCTGGAGTGCGCCCCAGGTCAACCCGTCGTCGCCGATTTCCGTCAACCGGTTGCCGCGCGGCGCGTCGGACCCACCGGTCGCGCCTCATGCGTCGTTGAGGATGCGCTCCAGCGTTCTCGTCATGACATCGCCGAGCGGGTGCCGCTTCGGTACGTAGTACAGGACACCGCCGACGGCGTGCTCGAGTTCGAACGTCCGGCCTCGGATCCATGCCGCGTCGTCGGCGCCGAGCGCCGAGCGGAACGACGGTCGCTCC
>JBCBDK010000582.1:0-2770 GCA_038529675.1 Actinomycetota bacterium | reverse complement strand
CGCCGATCGGATCGACGACCGCACCCGGGTCCGCACCACCGTCGTCCGATGCAGCTCCGGCGTCCGATGCCGTTCCGTCGTCGGATGCAGCCGACGGGCCGCTCGGTGCGGTCGCATCCGGATCGCCGGGGGTGGCGTCCACATCGCCGTCGGCATCCGCGTCGCCGTCGATCGAGACGTCGCCGGATACCGCCGCGGTGTCGGCCGGTCGAGCGTTCGGCGACGACATGATCGAGTCGTCGTCCTGACCGAAGATGACGAGCCAGGCGATCAGCGCGGAGAGCCCGACGATCACGACGGGCAGGAGCCATTCGGGTCGATCGCTCCCCGGCAGATGGGCGCTGCCGTCGTCGACCTCGCTCCACTCGGCACCGGCACCGCCGCCGCCGAGGAGGGGATCGATACGGTCGGTCATCGACGGGTGGACGGACAGGCGAACAGATGGATGGACAGATGATCAGAGGAGCGCCACGAAGGCGTTGCTCGGCAACGGGTTGGCTCCCCAGGCGCGGATGTCCCGGACGATCTCCTGGTCGTTGGTGACCACCACGACGTTGCGGCCACTCGGCAGACGCCGGACCTCGTCTCGGATCACGTCGTCGGCGGTGACGCCGACAGGCGAGTAGACGACACGCACGAGGCGCCGCCGAGCAGCGTGCGCCCCGACCACATCAGCGCCGTCGAACACGACCGTCACGTCGGTCCCGAACCGGCGCGCCAGGTTCTCGACGGCGTCGAGCAGTGCGACCCGCTGCTGCTCGAGCGTTCGACTCGGCCAGGTGAGCTTGCTCACGTTGTAGCCGTCGACGAGGACGGCGGCGTCGGACCGGACGAAGCATTCCGCCGCCTCCGCCGAGGTCGAGATGACCCCGCCCGGCAGCGACATCGGTGTCCGACGGTCCGGGCGTTCGGCCGGCGGCTCGGATGCGGGGACGAGCGAGCGAAGCTGGTCGGCGAGGGACTGCGCCGCATCGGCGGCGGCGACCACCTCGGCGAGGCTGGCCACGGCATCGGCGCGATCGGCGAGCAGGTCGTCGCGTACGCGGGCGGTCGCTCTGCTGGACTGCTCGGCGGCGTCGCGGTCGCGTTCGGCGATCGCCAGCCGGTCGAGCGCAGCCCGCTCCCGATCGCGGGCGTGGCGGAGTTCGAGTCGCGCGTCGCGCAACTCGACACGCTGCTCGGCCGACTCTTCGAGCGATTTCGCCAAGTCGGTCCGGAGGTCGTCGACCTCCTGGCGGAGCCGCTCGACCCGCTCGCCGAGCTCGGCGGTCTGCGCCTCGGCCCGCGCCCGGGCCTGCTCCGCGGCGCGGCGACGCTTCTCTTCGCGCTTCGCCGCCTGCAGGTCCGTCACGCGCTCGGCGTCGGCCGCACGACGTGCCAGCGACTCGTCGATGCTGGCCCGCCAGCCGACGGGTCGGGCGAGCCACAGCGTCCCGATGTCATCGACGAGGTCGGCGGTGGCGTCGTGCGTGACTCCGGCCGAGAGCCGCTCACGGAACACCCGGTCGTCGTTGATCGAACGGCGGAGCTTGCCGAGTGCACGCCGCGACACGTGCTGCCCGTCGAGGAACGGCCGGAGTTCGTCGGGGAAGTCGAGCGGCGGGCGGCGGCGCCGACCCTCGGACGCGATCAGGAGCGCATAGTCGATCGCCGATCGAAGGTCGACGTGCTCCAGACCGTCATGATCACGGTCGCGGTCGGCTTCACGGTCGACGTCGCTGTCGCCGTTCGCTGCCATGGACCGACCCTATCCCCTGCGCCTGCCCGACCTACGGAATGTATCGACCGAACGGTCTGGCGATAGCACGCTTGACAAGCGGACATGTGTTCGTGTCTACTCGGCCGATGCGAGTTGGGGCCGCAGCACGATCAGCACCGGCGGCGCAGCGATCGTTCGACGAACTCGGCACGCCGCTGTCCGAGGTCACGTTCTGCGTGCTCGACCTGGAGACGACCGGCGGCAACCGCAACGACGACGTGATCACCGAGATCGGCGCCGTCAAGGTTCGCGGTGGCGAGGTCCTCGGCACGTTCCAGACCCTCGTGAACCCTGGCCGCGCGATCCCGCCGAAGATCTCGATCCTCACCGGCCTCACCGATGCGATCGTCGCCAACGCGCCGCGCATCGAGTCGGTGCTGCCGTCGCTGCAGTCGTTCCTCGACGACGCGGTGTTCGTCGGGCACAACGTCCGATTCGACCTCGGATTCGTCCAGGCCGCACTCGAACGGTCGGGCCGCGAACGATGGAGCGGCACGGTGCTCGACACCGTCGCGCTGGCGCGCCGACTGGTCCGCGACGAGGTGCCGAATAGTCGGCTCGGAACGCTGGCCGAGCGCCTCCGCCTTCCTCACCGGCCGACACATCGGGCGCTCGACGATGCGCTCGCCACGACCGATCTCCTCCACCTGCTGCTCGAGCGAGCGGCGGGTCACGGCGTCCTCGGACTCGACGACCTCGTGGCGTTCGCCAAGATCGGCGGCCACCCGCAGTCGGCGAAACTTCGCCTCACGGCCGACCTCCCCCGACGTCCCGGCGTCTACCTCTTCACCGGCCATGGCGGCGAGGTCTTGTACGCCGGTAAAGCGACCAACCTTCGCCAGCGCGTTCGTAGCTACTTCGGGTCCGACGACCGGCGCAAGATCGGACCGATGCTGCGCGAGATGCGCGGCGTCGACCACATCGAGCTCCCCGATCCGCTGACCGCCGAGGTCGTCGAGACGCGGATCATCGCCCGCTCCACACCGCGCTACAACCGGCGGGGCACCACGG
>JBCBDK010000581.1:0-2779 GCA_038529675.1 Actinomycetota bacterium | reverse complement strand
GGATCGGTCGGGCAACCGCCATCCACCTGGCGTCGATCGGCCACCGCGTCGTCGGTACGATCCGGTCTGCCGGCAAGGCCGAGAAGCTCAATGCGATGGCCGACGAGGCAGGCGTGTCCGTCGAGCTGGCCGAACTCGACGTTGCCGACGACGACTCGGTTCGTGACGGCTTCGCCGACATCCTCGGCCGAACCGGTCGGGTCGATCACCTCGTCAACAACGCCGGTGTCGGCGGCAACGCCGTCGCGGAGGAGTGCCCGGCCGAGCTCTACAACGACGTGTTCAACATCAACGTCTGCGGCGCGACCCGGTGCGCGCAGGCCGTGCTGCCGCAGATGCGCGAACGCGGAAGCGGCTCGATCGTCAACATCACGTCCGTCGCCGGGCGCATCGCCGCGCTCGCGCAATCGCCGTATGTCGCATCGAAGTGGGCCCTCGAAGGCGTGAGCGAAGGCATGGCGCAGGAACTCGCCCCGTTCGGCATCCGCGTCGTGATCGTGGAGCCGGGCGTGACCAAGTCGGCGATCTTCGCCAAGAACATCGACGCTCCGAACTCGTCGGGCGCCTACGAGGCGCACTATCGGCGCATGTTCCAGTTCTACGCGGCGGGGATGGCCAACGCGACCGACCCGTTCGAGGTCGGACGCGTCATCGAGCAGGCGATCACGACCGACGAGCCGAAGCTGCGCTGGCCGGTGAGTTGGGGTGGTGAGCAGATGGCGGCGCTCCACGACCGGATCAGCGACGACGACTGGCTCGAACTCGGCCGCATCGACGGTGACGAGACCTACATCGCCCGCTTCCGCGAGATCTTCGACATCGACATCACGACCTGATCGGGCGCGCCGAACGAGATGTGCCGGGGAACATCTCGTCCGTCTCGTCCGTGGTCGGCCGTGCGATCGCTCGTGAGCCGTGGACCGTTCCGTCGGGCGCGCCCGGCTTCCGCTCAGCCGATTCGAGGTGCGATGTCGGCCCGGAAACGTCGGTAAGCGTCCTGCCGCGCCTCGGGTGTTCGACCGAGCGTGAAGTCGGGGACGATCACCTCGTCGAAGCCAAGCTCGACGTAGCGGTTCATGGCGTCGATGATCCGTTCGTCGGATCCGGCGATCGTCCGGTCGGCACCGTCGCCGGCCTCGACCTTCGCAATCGCCTCGGGATCGTCGGTCATCACGACCATCGCCTGCACCGAGGTGTACAGCGAGCTCGGCTCGACACCGACACGCTCACACTGCTCGTCGAACGTCGCCCGGCGCTCAGCGGCCAGCTCGGGCGCTCCCCAGGTGTTCCACTCGTCGCCGTGGCGTGCTGTGATCCTCAGCATGCGAGGCGATCCGGTGCCGACCAGGATCGGCAGCCGTTCCTGCACCGGCCGGGGCTGGCACGGGGCGTCGCTGATCGCGTAGTGCGCGCCGGCGAAGGTCGTGCGGTCCTCGGTGAGGAGCGAGCGCATGACCTGCATCGCCTCCTCGAAACGGTCGACGCGAACCTTCGGCTCTTCGAGCTCGATGCCGTACGCCCGGTGTTCGTTGATCTGCCACCCTGCGCCGACGCCGAGCACGAAGCGACCGCGTGAGAGCTGATCGATCGTCGCCGCCCGATTGGCGAGCAGCGCGGGATGGTGAACCGACGTCGGTGCGACGAGCGGCCCGACCCGGATCGTGGTGGTGACGGCGGCGATCGCAGCGAGCACGGACCAGCACTCGTGGACGTCGCCGTCGGCGACCGACTCGTCGCCGGTGTTCGGCATGTAATGGTCGGCGTACCAGAAACCGAACCAACCGTCGGTGTCGGCCAGCCGGGCGAGGTCGAGCACCTCCGCCGGGGGACGTTCCGGGTTCGGCCACATCGAGAACTTCACCGCCCGAACCATACGTCGGTGCAACGCCGGCGCCAGGCGAGAACGTTTTTGCCTGGCGCCGATGTTTGCAGGTCTGCCCGAACGTCCAGGCTGCAAGCGGCGTCGGTGCAACGCTGGCGCCAGGCGAGAACGTCTTCGCCTGGCGCCGATGTTGCGCGCAGGGCGGGTCAGGGGTTGCGGAAGGGGCGGAGGATGAGGTCGTGGACGGTGCGCGCCGAGTAGCGCTCGGCGCCGAACATCGGCCACCGATCGTCGTCACCCAGCGGACCGACGGGACCGTCGGCCTCATCGCCCAGCACGGTCACCCGCTGGATGATCCGCTCGCCCTCGAAGTCGTTGACGACGTAGTGCTGTGTGCACCGGTTGTCCCACATGGCGACGGTCCCCGGCGTCCACCGGTGACGAACCGTGAACGGCTCGCTCACCGACCATCGAACGAGATACTCGAGGAGGGCGTCGGACTCGTCTCGACTGAGTTCGGCGATCCGGCGCGTGAAGTGCTCGTTCACCAGCAGCGAGCGCCGACCGGTCTCGGGGTGGACACGGACGACCGGATGCTTCGAGCTCATCTCCGGCGTGCCGTGTGGCGTCGCGTCGTGGACGGCGTGCAACCCGTCGACGAGATCGCGCAACGGCGCACTCAGTCGCTCGTACGCGAGGTACTGGTTCGCCCACATCGTGTCGCCTCCGATCGGCGGCGACGCCACCATGTGCATGATCGACATGACTGACGGATTCGGCAGGAACGTCACGTCGGTGTGCCACTCGTCGGCGATCCCACCGAAGCTCGCCTTCAGCTCCACGACCTCGGGATGGTCGTCGTCCGGGTTCGGCAGGTTCGGATGGATCTCGAGCTCGCCGAACTTGCGTCCGAGCGCGACATGCCCGTCGAGCGTCAGCGACTGGTCAGGAAAGAAC
>JBCBDK010000580.1:0-2782 GCA_038529675.1 Actinomycetota bacterium | reverse complement strand
TCCCCGAACGTTCTCGGGGCAGACTGCGGGTGTGGAGACGATCCGGATCGACGACCCGTCCGATCCACGACTCGGCGACTACCACCTCCTCAACGACCAGCGGGCGCGGCGCACCTACGAGGGTGACGAGTTCTTCATCGCCGAGGGCTACGTCCCGATCGACCGGGTGGTCGACTCCGATCACCACATTCGCTCGATCCTGCTCACGCCGTCCCGCGTCGACCGCTTCGCCGAGCGGCTCGAGCGCATCCACCACCTCCGGGCCGACGAGTTCGAGGCCCCGGTGTTCGTGGTCGAACGTGACGTCATCGCCGCCGTCGTCGGCTTCGACCTCCACCGTGGCGTCGTCGCATCGGTCGACCGTCGCCCGCTCCACTCGCTCGACGAGGTGATCGCCGGCCCGGCACGTCGCATCGCGGTGCTCGAGGGCTTGAACGACGCGGAGAACGTCGGCGTCATCGCCCGCGCTGCGCGAGCGCTCGGCATCGATGCGCTCGTGCTCGACCCGACCTGCACCGACCCGTACGCTCGCCGGACGATCCGCGTCAGCATGGGCGAGGTGCTCCATCTCCCGACCGCCCGCGCGACCGACTGGCCCGCCGATCTCGCCCGCCTCCACGACGGCGGCTTCGAGACCTGGTCGATGACCCCGGCACCCGACGCCGTCGATCTGTGGGCGGCCCCCGTGCCCGACCGCCTGGCGATCGTGCTCGGCGCCGAGGGCCCCGGCCTCGACGACACCACGCTCCGCGCCACGACGCACCGGGTCCGTATCCCGATCGACCCTGCCGTCGACTCGCTCAACGTCGGCCACGCAGCGGCGATCACCTTCGCTGCGACCGGCCGACCGAGTGCGAGCCCGCAGCCCGGCCAGAAGCGGTCGTAGGCTCGCATCGTGGTCGGGAACCAGCGTGGTCGCGGGCTGATCGCGATCGACCTCGACGGAACGCTGCTCGGCCCGAGCGGGGAGCTGTCCGATCGCAACGCCGAGGCCGTCCACGCGGCAGCCGATGCCGGCTGGTACGTCGTGCTCGCCAGCGGTCGGCCACCGCACCTCGTCACGCACCTCGCCGACCGGATCGCCGGTGCGGTGACTCATGTGGTCGGCGGCAACGGCTCGATCGTGTCGACGTTCCCGGGCACGGCCGACGGCGACACGACGCTGCTCCACCTCGCCAGCTTCGACGTCGCCACCGCCCGTGCGATCGTCCGCCATCTCCGCACGGTCGACCCCGGCCTGCGGTTCGCGCTCGCCACCGACGCCGGGTTCGGCCACGAGCGCGGCTTCGCCGAGCGAATGCCGGCCGCCGTGCACGACGACCCGATCGACGACGTCCTCACCCTCGGCGGCGACGCCGTGTTCAAGCTCCTCGTGTTCCACGACGAGCACTCGGTCGACGACCTGACCCGCTCACTTCCGCCCCACCTCGCGGATGCGCTCGACGCCAGCGACGACGCGACCGTGAACGGCACCGAGTTCGCCGTGACCCACATGGGAGCGGACGCGGCGGAGATCGGCCCGGCGGCGGTCGACAAGTGCGCCGGCCTCCGCTGGCTGTGCGAGCACCTCGGCGTCGCGCAGGCCGACGTGGTGGCGATCGGCGACGAGGGCAACGACCTCACGATGCTCACCTGGGCCGGCACCGGCTGGGCGATGGCCAACGCCCCCCACCACGTCCGAGCCGCCGCCGACCACGTCGCGCCCCACCACGCCGAGGACGGCGTGGCGCAGGTGCTCGAGGCGCTCCGCTGACGTCGCGACGGAGTCTCCAGGAATCGCTTCCGCTCCTCGCGCCGTCGCGCCCACGATGCGGTGTGGGACCGCCCGACCGCCCGACGACGGCCGAACCTGACGGCCCGAACGGGCCTAAGAACAACGCGCGCCAGAATCGGCCGATCCCGATCGAACCGGTTCGGCCGATGGAGTACGGTCACAGTCCTTGCCACAGCTCGCAGGTGTCCACGACACCGGTGGGCGCCATGCGGGGAGGTGACATGGCGGTAGCGGCCGAGACCGGCCGAACAACTCGCGAGACGGCCAACGGCGGACGGGTCGCGCTGACGAATCGAGGCGCTCAACGCGTGGCGGTCGTCGACGTTCTCCTCGGTTCGATCACCGTGTCGATCTGCCTGCTCGCAGTCACCATCGCCGACGCACCGATCGCGAGCACCGTCGGAATCGTCGCGCTCGTTCCCGCCGCAGCGTTCGACATCCACCATCAACGACTCCCCGACCGGATGGTGGCGGCCGCCGCGGCGTCACTCGTGCTCGCCGGCGTCGCCGAGCGGATCATCGGTACGCGCCTGTCATCCGCATCGATCACCGACGTTGCCGTCGGCGTGCTCGCGCTCGCCGGGCCGCTGCTCGCCGTCAATCTGATCTCACCGGCTGCGATGGGCTTCGGCGACGTCAAGGCGGGCGTCGTGCTCGGCGCCGCCCTCGGGCTCGGCACACCGGCCACCACGCCGCCGTCGTCACTCCCGATCCCGACCACCGCCCTCGTCGGGTTGATGGCGGCCTGCGCACTCGGCGCGGCGGTCGGTCTGCTCAGACGTCGTCGTCACCTCCCGTTCGGGCCGGCGCTCGTCCTCGGCGCGGCGATCGCGCTCTGCATCACACCGGAGGTCTTCGGACGATGACCGATGCCCGCAACGATCTCTCGACACGGCAGGAGTCGGCAGCCGTTCGCTTCCGCCCGAGCAGTCGACGTCGGAACCGGATCGCGATCGGCGTCGTGCTCGCGGCGATCGCGATCGCCGGCAACGCGATCGCCTACACGTC
>JBCBDK010000579.1:0-2793 GCA_038529675.1 Actinomycetota bacterium | reverse complement strand
CGGGACGAGCTGACTGTTCCGCTCGGTGTGCCCCTGCCGTCGGCGCCGAGGGCTCGGTTCAGCGAGTTCGTGCCGTCGGCGAGCACGACGGATGTCGGTGGTTCACCGGCCACCGTCCGGGCGGCCGACGCCGGCGCGACGAGGCGCCACGACCCGTTCGGCTGCATGCGGATCGTGCCGTCGGCCACCGTCGTCGGTTCCAGTGTCGAGAGCTGGCCGTCCGGACCGATCTGCGGGTCACCTGCGTTGACGACCACCGAACGCGGCCTCGACCCGTCGCGGAACGACTGCGACAGCTCGGCTGCGAAGTCGGCGAGTACGTCGGCGTCGGCGCCGTCGAGTGCCAGCACGACGTTCCGGGTGTCGTTCGCCGCTTCCAGCTCTGCGGCGAGCGACGCGGCGCCGATCGGTGTGCCATGCACGAGCACGCCGGTGCCGTCATGGGTGGCCCGGATGATCGTCCAGCCCTCGATCGGCGCAAGACGCCGCGCACCGTCGACCGCTGGCGCGGCATCGCGGCCACCGTCATCGGATCGTCCGTCGGGCCGTTGCGTTGCCTCGCTGGGCAGGAACCAACCGGCGCGTGTCGCTTCGCCGAGCGGATGGACGATCCCGAACGCACGTGCCTGATCGGCGGTGATGAGTGCCGTCGCCGCGTTCTCGACGGCGAACGAGCCGGTCCAGGGCGTCGCGTCGACCGGCGGTCGCCCGGCCGGATCCGGCAAGCCACCGCTCACGGTGATGGTCGTACGGAGTCCCGCACGAACTTCCAGGCGCGGCGCCTCGTCGATCGTCTGATCGATCCGCGTCCGTGCGACGCCAGACGACGATGCGTGACTGCGGGTCGTCGTGGTGCCGGTTCCGGTGAGGCCACCGTTGGCGCCGCGCTCCTGGCTGTCCAGGTTGCCGCCCGCACCACCGGCCGACGTCGGTGCACCGGTGGCGGTGCTGCGCCCGACCGAAGCCCGGGTGTCGGCGCCGGCCAGGGACTGGGCGGTCGACGAACCGCGCACCCAGCCGACCGGCTGCGGATCGACCAGGGACGTCCGGGTCACTTCGATGTCCCCGAGCGCCGAGCGGAACAGCCCACGCGTGGCCCCGAGCCGCCGCGAGTAGGCGGCATTCGAGACCGACGTGGCGAACGCTGCGCCGAACTCCGATGGGCGCATCGCACGATGCAGCCCATCGCGAACGGTCCCTTCGTCCAAGCCCAGCCGTTCGAGATGCGACGTCGACGGGTCGCCGCGGCGCTCGGCGACGTGTCGGCGCGTGAGTTCGGCCATCACCGCGTCGGTCAACCGTTGCGACGCCTCCGGGTCGACGTCCATCACGCGGGCGCCGACGTCGATCGTCGCAGGCAGCGGTGTGGGTCCCGGCTCGCTCGGGTCGACTCGGCGGACGGCCGGCTGACCGGCCGGGTGGCCGGACGGCGCCGCAGTCGGCGCTGCGCCCGGCTCTTCCTGGATCGTGGCCAGCCGCGGTGTCGTGAGCACCGCATCGGGCACCACCACGGTCTCGCGCATCGGCAACTCGACCAGGGGCTCGCCCGATGCGACGTGTTGCTCCAGACGGTGCCGCGCCTGCCCGGATGCGGTCAACCCGAGTGGATCGAGGACGCTGAAGGGACGACCCGACGTGCTGAGTCGGATCTCGAGCGTGGCGGGACCGGCGAACTGGTGGGTGCCACCAGCCTTGTCGAACGTGAACTCGTTGAAGCTGCCTGTCGTCGTGCCCGACGCGTCGGACGTCGCTCGTCCGCGTTCTGCGCGTGCCGAGGTTCCCTGACTCGCGCTGTGGTCACCGAGTGGGACGTCGATTCCCGCGCGTACATCACCGACCCAGTTCGTGCTGCGGCCGATCGACCGGCCCTGGCGCGTGAGCTGGAGTCCCTGGTGTGCGATCGACGAGTCGGCGGTCGATCCGACGTGGTCGAAGTGCGCGTCGGCCTGCCGACGAGCACGCACGTGGAGCGTCGCGGTGTTCATCGATGCCAGCCCGACTCGGTCGCGCACTGCGAGCGACACGCCCCCGGCGAACAGGTCGGGTCCCAGCGATGCGAGACCCTCCGGCGACAGCAACTGGGGCAGCGATCCGTGGAGCCCGCGCGTCGACCGATCTGCGCCATGGACGATGCGGGCGAGCCCGGACGCAGCGCCCAGCTGCGCCCACCGGCGCGTCAACAGCTGCGGTGCGAGGTCACGCAGCCGCTGCTCGACGGCCGCCGTCACCGTGTTGTCGGAGGACTGGCGGACATCGGCGGGCGCGAGCGACTCGGTCCGCGCAGCCACCGGGAGTTCGCTGCGCCGACGGGACGGCAGACGATCGGCCTCCGCCACGCTCGTGTCGACGACAGGTCGCAGCGCCTGCGCCCCGTCGGTCACCGTCATGGTCGCCGAGTGCTCGGTCGGGCGGCCCGACCACAGCGAGTTGACCGATGCGGTGTTGACGGTCACGGTCCACTCCACGTCGAACGACACGAGCTGTCGGTCGGCGGTGCTCGTGACCACGTGGCCTGCGTTGTCGAGATGGAGCGCGGGTGAGCTGTCAGACGTCGCGGTCGACCGACCGACCGTTGCGTCGACCCCGCCGACGCCCGCGCCGACACCCGCGTTCGCCGACCATCCCACGCTGCTGGCACGGCCGACGCTGCTGGTCGCGATGTTCCAGCCGTGCTGGCCATGGGTGCTCTCGACACCGGGCACGGTGACCGTGTCGGTCGGCCGCCGCCGGTCGGCGAGGCGCGCCTCGACGGTGATCGCCCGGCGCGTGTCGGCGATGGTGCCGGGTCGTTCG
>JBCBDK010000578.1:0-2795 GCA_038529675.1 Actinomycetota bacterium | reverse complement strand
CTCGGGTGAGCCGGAGCGCGTCCGAACCGACCACTCGGCGGGCCGTCCGGGATCGATTCGGTTCGCATCCTCGGCGAGGTCGGTCAGCGGGCGCGCCGCCCGGCGTCCCCACCACGCTCCGAACAGCGCCACGACGACGCCGGTGACGATGGCGATACCGATCGTGCGTCGACGGAGTGTCCGTACCTGTTCGTCGACGTCGCCGAGGGGCTCGACGAACTCCACGAGCGCGCGATCACCGACGCGCGGGACGTCGTCGACACGGACGGCGAGCAGCCGCCAGTTCTCGTCGTCGGCCCGAACCGTTCGCAGCGCAGGTTCGTCCAGCGGTGGGAGCGGGTCGTCCGGCAAGCGCCCGATCGAAACGGTTCGACTGCCGTCGTCGACCCGAACGCCGTCGAGGGTGACATCCAGCTCCGAGACGGCGACCCGTTCGGCCACCGCTGCGAAGATCGGTGCTGCCTCGGCGCGTTCTCGCAACAGGTCGTCGACGCGCTGACTCGCCGAAGCTCGGAACAGCAGCGACACGCCGATGGACAGGGCGGCGAGCGCGACCGCGGTCGAGATGCCGGCGGCGATCCCCGTGCGGGTGGAGATCCTCATGAGCCCGACCGCGCCCTCATGGCGTCGAATCGATGACGAATCCGACACCGCGGACGGTTCGGATCGCGCCGTCGACGCCTGCCGCCGCGAGCTTGCGTCGGAGGTAACCGACGAACACGTCGACGACGTTCGTCTCCACGTCGAAGTCGTAGCCCCAGACGTCATCGAGGAGCTGCGTGCGTGCCATCACGAGGTCGCGATTGCGGACGAGGCAGGCGAGCAGGTCGAACTCCCGGCGGGTCAGGTCGAGCCGAGCCTGCTCGGTCGTCGCGACGCGGCGATCGACATCGACGCGGATCCCGGCCGCCGCGAGGAGCGTCGGCTGATCGCCGACGGCTCGGACAGCCCGGCGGTGGA
This sequence comes from Actinomycetota bacterium, assembly GCA_038529675.1. Taxonomy (GTDB): domain Bacteria; phylum Actinomycetota; class Acidimicrobiia; order Acidimicrobiales; family Ilumatobacteraceae; genus Ilumatobacter_A. The sequence continues at coordinate 1,835 of JBCBDK010000578.1, read as the reverse complement.
GCGCGTGGAGGCGCGCCACCACCTCCGACAGCTCGAAGGGCTTGACGAGATAGTCGTCGGCGCCCGCTTCGAGACCTTCGACGCGATCGGTCACGGCGTCTCGCGCCGAGAGCACGAGAATCGGCAGCACCGAGCCTCGGGCGCGCAGGCGTTCGCACAGTTCGATGCCCGACATCCCCGGCAGTCCGATGTCGAGGATCGCGAGGTCGGGCGGCTGGACCTCGACGATCTTCAGTGCCTCCTCGGCCGACGGTGCCGGGGCCACGGAGAAGCCGTGCAGGGTGAGACCGTCGGTGACCGCTCGTCGAACAGCGCCGTCGTCCTCGACGAGGAGGACCGTCACGCCATCGGCTGCCGTCATCGTGTTCGACGGTACTGCACGGTCGTTCCCGGTCAGTCCTGGGCGAAGGCCGATTCCAGGTCGCTGAGCAGGCGGTCGATCTCGTCGAGCTGTGCCTCGATCTCCGCGATCTGGGCCGCGCTGATGCCCGGTGACGAGTCGGCGGCCGGCACCGTCGTGCTCGTCGACGGCGTGACCGTGGTGGTCGTCGTGGTCGCGATGTCGGGAGCGTCGCCCGTGCCCGCGGCGTCGGTGGACGTGTCCGAGTCGTCCACTTCGACGGCGCCGCCCTCGACCGCGTCGTTGCCGGCTGCGTCGGCGTCGGGTGTGCCTGTGTCGCGTGCGCCCGAGTCGGCCGCGCCAGCGCCCTGTTGCTCGTCGGAGGTGCCGGCCTCCGCTTCCTCGGTCGAGCCGACATCGTCGGCTGATGCGGGGTCGACGACGTCGAGCTGGTCGGAGGATCCGCCGTCGGCGCCGCGTGCGTCGCGCTCGTCGTCGGCGACGCCTGTGATCGAGGTCGCGACGTCGTCGGCGTCGTCGACGCCGGTGATCGAGTCGGAGGAGCCACCGCCGCAGCCGACGAGCATCAAGGCGAGCGCGGCCGAGGCCGCGATCGTGCCCGGTCGACGGTGCCGCTGGCGACGGCTCACAGGCCGGCGTCGGCGCAGAGCTCGGCGATGTCGCCGAGCGCCACCAATCGCTGTTCGAGGACGTCGATCGACGCCTCTCGGACGTTGCGGCGGTTCGTGAGGACCTCGACCAGTTCGGTGCGGTCGTTCTCCGCCGCGTTCGCGATGCGACGATCGAGCCAGAGCAACGAGCCGCGAGTCTCTTCGTCGCCTTGGATGCGATCGAGGACGTTCTGGGTGCGAGTGGTCAGGTTCGGGACGCGGGCGCACGCTCGCTCGACACGTGGTCGATCGGCCTCGTCCTCGGGTGCGGCGGCGCTCGCCGTACCGGCGCCGATGCCGAGCGACACCGCTGCCAGAGCGCTGACGGTGAGGGTGGGGAGGAGTCGGTTTCGCATGGTCTGATCCTTTCGATCATCCGGTGATGACGTGGGGGGGGTTGATGGGAACGATCACCACGATGCGGCTCGACTCTGTGGAGACTCTGAAGGACCGATGTGACGCTGGTCACGCGTCGGGCGGAGGCCTCGACGGAGGTACGGGGGGGACTCCCGCTCGGAGGTGGTGTTGACCGGCGATCGCCGATCGGCGGACCCGGGGGCGTGACCTCGGTCAGGCGCCGCGGACGTCGTCGACGTGGTCGAGGAACCAGTCGTACGTCGCCTTGATGCCGGCGTCGAGCTCGATGGACGGCTGCCAGCCGAGGTTCGTGAGCTTGGTGGTGTCGAGCACCTTCCGGGGCATGCCATCGGGTTTGGACGGGTCGAATCGCAGCTCGGCGTCAGGGCAGACGACGTCGCGGATCTTCTCGGCGAGCTCACGGATCGGGAGGTCGATGCCGGTGCCGATGTTGACGTGGCCGGCCT
>JBCBDK010000577.1:0-2800 GCA_038529675.1 Actinomycetota bacterium | reverse complement strand
GGACGGGGACATCTCCGGCGAGCGAAATCTGCCGGCAGGCCGGTGACCATCCCTCGGGGCGGAGTGTGAGGTGCGTCGCGGAGCGCTCGAGGTAGCCGTCGTCAGCCACGAAGGTGATGTCGGTGACGACGACTGTGTGGTCGTCATCGCTTCGTGTCAGGCGGCCCCTGCCGATCGCCGCCGTCTCGACGTGGCCCGCGAGCGCTTCGATGAGTCGGTTCGCATCCTGACAGTGGAGTGCAAGTCGGGACCTCATGCTGCCGCCTGAGCTGCTTGGGCCATCGCTTGTGCGACGTAGCCGAGGTAGCTGGCCACGTTGTCGATGCCGGGTCGCCACGCGGCTCCGATGTGGCGGCTCCAGCGTTGCCAGGTACGGCCGTCGAACTCGTTGCGGACCTGCGTGGCTGCAGGTGCCGCCCCGTTCGGTCCGACGACGGGCGGGTCGCACCAGAACATGTCGGGCGCTGCTGCGTTGAACGTGGCCGGAAGCCGGATGAGCAGCGCCGTGGTCTCGGGTTCGAGCCCGCCGGGAACGGGCCAGTCTTCGATGATGAGGTTGACCATCTCGCCGTCCTGGTAGGCCGACCAGGTGAGGCCGCTCTCGTCGAGGTACTGCTCGTCTGAAGCTCTCATTACGAACACCGGCCGGCCGTGATGTGAGGCACCGAGAAGAACTCGGCACCGCGGCGCAGCGTGACGACCTCGTCGTGATCGATGCGTTCGTCGGGCGCACCATCGATGTCGCGGTAGAGCGCACGGTCGGCGGGGATCGGCGGGTCGACGAGCTGACGCAGCTGCGTCTCGGTCATTGATAGCGCTTCGACGTCGATCTTGTTGCCGTCGATGATGATCCACAGGTCGCGGGGGTGCGCCCCATCGGGGCCGGCGGAGTAGAACACGTCGCCCCGACGGACCGTGACTGACTCGTCCTCGACGAGCCGCTCGTCTACGCCGCCGTCGGTGTCGCGCCAGAGCTGTGTCGAGTCAGCAAGGGGCGGGTCGACGAGCTGGCGCAGCTGTGCGGGAGTGACGGGGTGACGGGGCACACGGATCCGGTGGTCGTCGAGACGGAAGCGCTGGCGGCCCCGGTTGTCGTGATCTGGCATCGTGCTTCTCGTTTCTACGAGGCTCGCCGGTTGGGGCGAACGAACGGCTGCGAAGGGTCCCTCACAGCGCCACCTCTTGAGGTGACGTCGACCACTATAGTGGTCAGCCGTGGACGTCGCAACCTCTCTGGTGTACAATCACAATCATGGTGTACACATGGACCGGAAGGAGATGCCGTGGCCAGCGAACTCGGTGAGCAGTTGCGCAGTGTCCGATCGGCCTTGGGGCTCTCGCTGAAGGCCGTCGCCGAACCGGCGGAGATCTCGACGACGTACCTGCAAAAGCTCGAAGGCGGCGAAGTCCGGAATCCGTCGCCGAACATCTTGCATCGGCTGGCCGCGACCCTGAACGTGCCGTACGCCGAACTGATGCGACTCGCCGGCTACGTGGTCCCCGACGGCGGCAGCGGTGCTGCGAGTCCGTTCGAGCATGCATTGGCCAGCTCGGATCTGAGCGACGACGAACGCCGCGCGGTTGCTGCGTTCATCTCCCACCTTCGAGATCAGCGAAGCTCGGAACGCGGATAGGGCAAGCTCGGGTGCTGGGCGATCTGGACAACGGCGACGACATCGCCTCGAGCGTTGAGCGGCTGCTGCGGATTGCGGATGTCAACGAACGGCTGCCGACGCCGGTCGCAGACATCGTGTCCGCTGCCGGGCTCGTGAAGACCGACCAGGTGCTGCTGTCGGACTCCATGATCGCCAAAGCACCCAAACATCTCCGGAAGTTGTTGCGCAGTGCGGCCCGCAAGGTTGTCGGTGTCCTCGATCGCCGGGAGCGGGTGATTCAAATCGACCCGAGCAGCTCGACCGGTCGAGAGAACTTCGTGACATGCCACGAGGTCGCCCACGACATCTTCCCGTGGCAGCGCGATCTGCAGGTTCTTGGCGACACGTCCCAGACGCTGACCGCGACGGTCACCAACCGATTTGAGCGCGAAGCCAATCAAGGCGGCGCGGAGATCTTGTTCCAACTCGACCTGTTCCGACGCGTCGCAGGCGACTTCCCGATCGACCTCGCCACACCGGTCGAACTGTCAGCCATGTTCGGGGCATCCATTCATGCGTCGTTTCGACGCTGGGTCGAGGGCCTCGATGTCCCTGCATGCGGTCTGGTCATGGATCCGGCGCTCGACGTGGGCGGCCGACGGCGTCGACACGAGCACATCGATTCGGGTCCGTGGCGTCGCCAGTTCGGTCGGCGGCGACTTCCTATCCGGATCGGCGTCGACGACCATGCGTTCGCGGGCGCCGACAACGGTAGCGGCGACATGCTGCTGACCGATCTCGCCCGCGACCCCGTTGCTTTGCGATGGCAGACGTTGTCGACGCCGTACCGCACGTTTGCTCTGCTATGGGTGCCGACCAAGTCGTCGTTCGTAGCACGCCACCGTCGTCGAGCCACCCTGTTGATCCCCGGCAGTTAGGTGGTTGCGTCGGTGCTCCATTCATCGCGCGCGGTGGTCCATTGTCGGTGCCCGCGAATCACCAGTTGCTCGCTTGCCACTTGATCTGCGACGAATCCGCGCAGCCATGCCCGAATGGCTTCGGCGCTCGGTGCTGGGTCGAGTTCGACGTCGGGGTCGAGTACCTGCTCAGCTTTCGAGATGTCATCGCCGAGCTCGCGATGGCCGATCTCGCCTCGATAGGTATGTTCCATCACCAAGAACGCGGCAACGATCAGGTTCTTGTCG
>JBCBDK010000576.1:0-2800 GCA_038529675.1 Actinomycetota bacterium | reverse complement strand
TCCGACTGACCCCGGTCGAGGGCAGCCTCACCCCGCCGTCTCTCCCGAATTCTGCGAGATCGGACCCGCTCGCCGGGCTCGATCTCGCCGAATTCGGCCGTCGCCGCCCGCCTGCCCCCAAACGTGCGCGGTCGAACTCGGATGGCGAGTCGGATCGCGCAGATGTCGGAGAGGTCGCGCCGATTTCGGAGTGGGCGGCGTTGGCCGCAGGGTGGTGGGGTGTCCGGCGGAACACGGGGTCGGGCGGTCATACTTGACACGGTGGTCGTGACGAGCCGAAGCAGTGTGATCCGGCGCGTCGTGGTGCTGCTGGCCGGGGTGCTCGCACTCACCGGTTGCCAGGTCGACCTGGAGCTCGACGTACGGGTGGATCCGGACGGCACCGGGTCGATCACGTTCGTCGCCAGCGCCAGCCCGGAGCTCGTCGAGCGGGTGCCGAACCTGGCGAGTGAGCTGGTCCTCGACGACATCGCCGCCGCCGGGTGGCAGATCACCGGGCCCGCGCCGACCGACGAGGGCGGGCTCACGGTCACGATGACGCAGGACTTCGACTCCGCCGACGAGGCCACCAACCTGCTGCGGTCCCTCGGTCCACCGTTCAACGAGCCACAGCTCGGCCGGGGTGACACCGGCGACACGACCAACAACCGCCTCACCGGTCGGTTCGGTCTGCCCGGTGGCTTCGAGGCGTTCGCCGACGACGAACTGATCGCAGCCGTCGGCGGTGTGCCCTTCGCCGACGAGTTCGCCGAGCGAGGCACGACCCCGGCGAACTCGATGACGGCCGTCGTGCGCGCCAGCCTGCCGGGCGACATCGTCGACGAGGAGACGAACCCGACCGAGGTGCTCGACGACGGCACCCTCGTGTGGACCATTCCCCTCGACGGCATCAGCGTGCTCGAGCTCTCCGCACGAACCGAGCAGGCACCGGCGGAGAACAACCGCTGGGCCCGGCCGGTGTCGGTCGCCGCGCTGATCGCCCTGATCGCGTGGGTCGCGTTCATGACGCTGTTCATCCTCTACGTCGTCGCCGCGCGTTACCGCCGAGCGCGGCGCTACCAGCGGCGGAACCCCCGGCCGCTTCCGGAGTGGGACGCCGGCTGACCGAGCCGGCCCCACAGCGTCGGGGCCATCAGCGCAGTTGGCCGACGAGGCCGCAGCGTGGAGGTCGTCAGGCGGTGGCGAGTCGGACCGTCAGCGCACCGACCGACGCTGCGGCCAGTCGGTTGATCGCTCGCTGCGCGCGGCGGTAGCCACGTTGCACCTCCGGGCGTGACAGCACGAGGGCCAACGCGAGGTACCAGCCGTACACGATCGCCGCGACGACGGCGAGCACCGCCACCGCGAGGCCGAACGACAGGTCCGTCGGCAGCATCGAGGCGAACAGCGTCGTGAAGAAGATCGCCGCCTTCGGGTTGGCGAGATCGATGAGCAAACCGCGCCAGAAGACGCCACGGCCGACCGACTGCCCGGCGGTGACGCGCACGTCGCCATCAACACGTTCGTCGACGTCGACGTCGTCGGCGCGCCACAGGCTGATCGCGAACACGACGAGGTACGCCACGCCGCACCACTTGACCACCTCGAACACCGGACGAGCGTGAGCCAGCGCCGCGCCGAGGCCGACGAGCGCCGCTGATGCCCAGATCATGTCGCCGGTCGACACCCCGAGCGCGATGCGGATCCCCGCCGCTCGGTCGCGCATTGCGGTGTGGGTGACGGCGAACACGTTCGGCCCGGGGACGATCACGATGAGCGCGAGTGCGACGGCGATGGAGAGGAGCGACGACATCGCACCCAGTGTGTCGCCGCGGCGTCGACCCGATCCAACGCGTTGCGGGTGTGACATCGTGGCGGCATGAGCGCCCCGGTTCGCCCGACACACGTGGACTTCCACTTCGACGTGATGTGCCCGTTCGCGTATCAGACCTCGACGTGGATTCGCGAGGTCAGGTCACTGCTCGCACGACGCGACGAGTCCCTGCAGATCGACTGGAAGTTCTTCAGCCTCGAGGAGGTCAACCGCGTCGAGGGCAAGAAGCATCCCTGGGAACGCGAGTGGTCGTACGGCTGGTCGATGATGCGGATCGGTGCGCTGCTCCGGCGAACCTCGATGGACGACTGCGACCGGTGGTACGAGCGTGCCGGTCGGGCACTGCACGTGGAGGGCCACAAGCCGCACGAGCCGGCGGTGGCGCGCCATCTGCTCGGCGAGTTGGGCCTCGATCCGACCCTGGTCGACGAGGCGATCGCCGACCAGACGACCCACGACGAGGTGCGCGCCGAGCATCGCCGAGTCGTCGACGCCGGTGGCTTCGGTGTGCCGACGCTGTTCTTCCCCGAGGTGCTGAACGCGGAAGGTCTGCCCGAGTGCTTCTTCGGTCCGGTCGTGATCGACCCGCCGATGGGCGACGCCGCACTGCGGCTGTGGGACGCAACGGTCGCGTGGCTCGAGTTCCCGAACGCCTTCGAGCTCCAGCGTCCGAAGAACGCCGCCCATGGCGCAGCGATCGCCGAGAGCTTCCGCCCCTACCTCGAAGCCCGCGACTGGGTGTCGATCGACCGCGGCGAGGTCGTGAACCTCGACACCGGCGAACGCACCCCCGTCGACTGACCCGAGAACGTTCGGGGTCAGAGTCACCGCGTTCTCAAAGAACGTTCGGGGTCGGAGTCACAGCGTTCCCGAAGAACGGGGCGACTCCGACCCCGATCGTTCTCGGGCTGAAATTCGGCGTGTGGGGAAGCGGGCACGTGTCATCATCGCGGCCGCATCCTCGGATGTAGGACAGACGCAGGGACG
>JBCBDK010000575.1:0-2801 GCA_038529675.1 Actinomycetota bacterium | reverse complement strand
CCGACCACGCGGGCGCGAGGTCCTGCGCCGAGTCGCCGAGGCCCGCACCGCCCCAGTCGAGGATCGCGGCGAGGCGGTCGCCGCTGACCAGGAGGTTCCCGGCGATCAGATCGCCGTGAACGAAGGTCTCGTCCACCGGCTCGTCGACGAGTTCGGCGGCCTCGGCGGCGAATCGTCGAACCGCACGGACGTCCACGAGATGGGACGCATCGGACGCTGCCTCGCTCAACCAGGCGTCCAGGCGGTCGAGCAGCGGGCCCAGCGGACCGCCCCGGCTCCCCGGCTCCCGGCGCCGAACGCCGTCCGTGTCGACCGCGCGGATCGCGCAGATCGCATCGGCGAGCTCGTGAGCGAGCGCGTGGAGGGATCGACGCGCGAGATCGTGACGGCGCGCCCAGGCGTCATCGCCGTCGATCCACTCGAGTACCGACCAGTGGTGGGGGAACACCTCGTGCGGATCACCGACGTGACGGACCCGCGGTGTGAGCACGGTCGAGCTGATCGAAGCCTGCTCGAGGCGCTCGAGTACCGCCGTCTCGGCGAGGACGCCGGCCGCCGATCCGGACCGCCGGGGAAGGCGCACGACGAGATCGGACTGACCGTCGACACGGACGCGCCACATCGCATTGTCGGTCCCCGACGACCGGAGGTACTCCAGTTGCGACGTCGCCCACGCCGGGCACTCCACGCGCAGCAGCTCGCGCACGACCGACTCGCCGGTGTCCGGCTCGTCGTCGTGGATCCGCTCGTTCACGGGGTGGAGCCTCACAGATCGGAGCCGCATCGCGAGCGATCGATATCGATCGGTCCCGGCGGTCGTCCGACCACTGCGTCAACGTTGACGTCGCTGCGCCGCTAGCCTCGTGAGCCGTTCGGACCTGGGGGAATGCGATGGGTGAGTACGTGCGTCTGAAGAGTCCCGACGATGGGACGGAGGTCGTGGTCGACGTCTCGACGGGCGCCCCGACCGTGCAGTACTGGGGTGGAGCGCTCGGCGATGCCGCCGACGTCGACCAACTCGGCGTCGTGCTCGATCGACCCGTCGTCCACGGGGCGGTCGACGTGACGACCCCGGTGAGCGTGGTCCCCGAGCACGGCAGCGGGTTCGCCGGTCGGCCCGGCCTCCTCGGCCGGCGCGGTGGCGGTCGGGGCTGGTCGCCACGGTTCGTTCCGGTGACGCACACCGTCGTCGAGACGACGCTCGTTGCCGATGCGGCCGACGAGGTCGCCGGCCTCGCGCTGACGACCCGGATCGCCCTGACCGATGTGCTGCGCGTGTCGGTCGAACTCACCAACACCGGCGACCGTCGCTATTCGCTCGATCAGCTCACCGCCACGGTCCCGCTGCCCGAGCACCTCGACGAACTGCTGTCGTTCGAGGGTCGCTGGACCCGTGAATTCCAGCCGACCCGAGTCGGCTGGGACCACGGATCGCATCTCGTCGAGAACCGCAGCGGCCGGACCTCGCACGAGCACGTGCCGCTGCTGTTTGCGGGCCGCCGCGGCTTCGGCGAATGGGATGGCGAGGTCGTCGGCGCGCACGTGGCCTGGAGCGGGAACCACCAGCTGTTCGTCGAGCGGCTGGCCGACGGTCGCCGATACGTGCAAGGCGGTGAGCTGCTGCACCCGGGCGAGGTCGTGCTCGAGCCGGGCGAGTCGTACTCGAGCCCCGACCTCGTCCTGACCCGCTCGGACGCCGGGCTGACACCGGCCACGTGGGGATTCCACCGAGCGGTCCGTTCGTTCCCCGGTCGCTCGACCTCACCCCGGCCGGTGCTCATCAACACGTGGGAGGCGGTGTACTTCGACCACGACCTCGCGAAGCTGAAGGCGCTTGCGTCGAGCGCCGCCGACCTCGGCGTCGAGCGATTCGTGCTCGACGACGGGTGGTTCGGTTCGCGTCGCGACGACACGAAGGGTCTCGGCGACTGGTGGGTCTCCGACGCGGTGTACCCCGACGGACTCGCCCCGTTGATCGAGCACGTCACCGGACTCGGGATGGAGTTCGGCATCTGGGTCGAGCCGGAGATGGTGAACCCGGACAGCGACGTCTATCGCGCGCATCCCGACTGGGCGCTGACCACGCCGGGGTATGACCCGGTGCTCGGCCGCCAGCAGCTCGTGCTCGATCTCGGCAACCCCGACGCGTTCGCGTTCATCCACGGCCATCTCGATGCGCTGTTCCGCGACCACGACATCTCATTCGTGAAGTGGGACATGAACCGAGACCACGTCCAAGGGTCGGGTCGTACCGGAGCGGCGGGCACGCACGAGCAGACCCGAGCGCTGTACCGGTTGCTCGACCTCCTCCGCACCGAGCACCCGTCGATCGAGATCGAGTCGTGTGCGTCGGGCGGTGGTCGGATCGATCACGAGATCCTGCGCCGCACCGAACGGGTGTGGACCAGCGATTGCAACGACGCGCTCGAGCGTCAGCGCATCCAGCGCGGCGCGTCGATGCTGATCCCGCCCGAGGTGATGGGCGCACACATCGGCCCGCCGACGTCGCACACCACGGGCCGAACCCAGTCGCTCGCGTTCCGGGCGATCACCGCGATGTTCGGTCACCTCGGCATCGAGTGGAACGTCACCACGCTGACCGACGACGAAGCGTCGGGGCTCCGGGCCGCGATCGCGGTGCACAAGCAACACCGCGAGCTCCTGCACTCGGGCGACGTCGTGCGATTCGAGACCGACGCGGCGTACTGCGCACACGGCGTGTACGCCCCCGATCGAAGCGAGGGCCTCATCTCGTTCGCACAGCTCACGACCGCACGGTCGCTCACGCCTCCACCGCTCCG
>JBCBDK010000574.1:0-2803 GCA_038529675.1 Actinomycetota bacterium | reverse complement strand
TACCCGGCGATCAGCTGGAGTCCCTCCTCGGCAGCTACGCGAAGGTCCGCATCGTGTCAGGGAGCATCGTCGTGTCGCAGGCGCTGCAGGGTGAGCCGCTCGTCGAGGCGGGCCGCGCAGTGGTCGCCGTCGTCGTACCGCCAGGCGAGTTGCCCGTCGGTCTTCGAGAACGTGTACCGGTCCGACTCGTCGTACCAGGCCGCACCGACGACGACCCGGCTCGCGTCTTCGACGCTCGGACGATCGGGCTACCGACCGACATCGACAGCGCACTCGGGCAGCGGTCGGTCAGCGTCGAGGTCTCGGTCGACGACGCCGCCGCGGTCGCCGCTGCCGACCGGGTCCGCATCGTCCTGCTCGAACCGTCGCCGGATCCCGCAGCCGAGGCGGACCGATGAGTTCGATCGCGATCGTGGGTGACGCAACGACCACCACGGCGATGGCGCTGACCTCGACGTGGCCGGTCGACGCCGACGCGCTGCTCGTCGAAGCCGACCCGACCGGCGGATCCATCGCGGCGTGGCTCGACGTACCGATCACGCCCTCGCTGTCGTCGATCGTCGCCGCTGTGCACCGCACCGATCGAGCGGACCGCAGCGAACAGCCGACGACGATCTCGACGAACACGACCGGTTCGAGCTCGCCCGGTGACAGCGCACAACTCCTCGACTCGATGGTCAGACGAGCGGCCGGCGGGCTCCGATTCCTTCCGTGCCCGTTCACCGAGCGCGAGGCCGAGCGAGCTGTCGCAGCATCGCAGCAGATACTGGCCGAACTGATCGCCCGACCCGACGTCGACGTGCTGGTCGACCTCGGAGCGGCTCGACCGACAGCGCTGCCGCCGATGCTGCCCGAGTTCGACGCCGTCGTCGTCGTGCACCGGCAGGAACGCTCGTCGCCACGAGCGGCGGCGGTCCGGCTCGAACGACTCACCGAGCTGATCGATGCGGTCGACCGGGCGCGGGCGATCCGGTCCGACACGGCGATCACCTTGGCCGTCGTGGGCGATCGGCCGTTCGACCCCGCAGAGATCGCGGCCCACCTCGGGCCAGCCCGGGTCGTGCGGCTCGCCACGCTGGCGGAGGATCCACTGTCCGCTGCGGTGCTGGCCGGTCGATCCGGTATCTCCGCACGGCGCCTCGGACGCCAACCCCTCCTCCGATCCGCCCGCCGGTTCGCCAGTGTCCTCGCCGGGCCTGTGCCACGACCGGACGTCGCTGAGGGCGCGCACGCAACGGGACCCGATCGACCGTTGATCCGAGCCGCGGACCGCGACGAGGAGGCATCGTGAGCATCGACGTGCCGCCGAACCAGACCAGCCTCGAACCGGGCGACGAACTCGTGCACTCGGTGGCCGAGCGGGTCGCACTCAGGCTGATCGATGCGGTCGAACGCGACGCCGACACGCGCGAGCGCGATCCAGCGTCGGCGACCGGTCCGGCCCTCGCCGACGACGAGCGGCGTCAGCAACTCCTCGTCGGCAGGTGGATCAACGATGAGCTCGTCGACCTCGACGAGCGCCGACTGCGCGACGGGCTCAGGCCGCTCAGCGCGCCGATCGAACAGGAACTCCGCGCTCGCGTCGTCGCCGAGTTGACCGGCGCTGGACCGCTCGAGCCGTACCTGACCGATCCGACGGTCGAGGAGATCGACGTCAACGGACCTGAGTCGACCTGGGTCACCTACATCGACGGACGAAAGGTCGACGTCGGTCGACTCTGGGCCTCGGCGGAGGAGCTGACCTCGTACCAGAAGCGCCTCGCGCTTCGGATGCGCGGCACCGGCGAAGGCCGGCTCGACACCTCCTCGCCGATGCTGACCCTGCAGTCGAACGACGGCTCGCGCATCGTGATGGTCCTCGGCGGCGCCGGTGAGCACGGCATCTCGACCCACCCGCGTCTCGCGATCCGTCGGTTCGTCGTCCGCCAGGTCGGCCTCGCTGGCCTGGCGGACCTCGGCCTGCTCCCGGCATCGGTCGTCGCGCCGTTGCGCGCGCTGGTGCGGTGCGGGTTCACGATGCTCGTCTCCGGACCGCCCGGTGCCGGGAAGACGACGCTGCTCACCGAACTGCTCGGCGAGGTCTCGCCCCTCGAGCGAATCGTGACCGTCGAGAAGAACCTGCTCGAACTGCGCTTGGAAGACGACCCACGCCACCCCGACGCCCCGGCGTTGTTCACCCGCCACGCAAACGCGGAGGGGGAAGGAGAGATCACGACCCGCCAACTCGTCGAGCTGACGCGCCGGCTGAACCCCGACCGTGTGGTCGTCGGAGAACTCGTGGAGGACGAGGCGCTGGACATGCTCGACGTTGCGTCGATGTGCAAGCGCGGGTCGCTCGCAACCATCCATGCGCACACGTCCGAGATCGTGCTCGAGCGCCTGGCGTACTACGTCTCCAAGTCGAACACGAACCTCGCCGAGTTCGCGATCTGGAGCCTCATCGCCCAGACGATCGACTTCGTGGTTCACATCGATCTGGTCCGCAACGCTGCCACCGACCAACCGACCGAACGGCGGATCACCTCGATCATCGAGGTCGGGGGTCTCGGCGAACGCGGCGGTGTCGCCCGGACCGAGGTGTGGGGCATCGGCCACGACGGTCGACTGCGCCAGCACACCCCGTTGTCGCCGGTACACCTCCAGCGGCTGCGACTCGCCGGCTACGACCCGTCGCTGTTCAGCGTGGAGCACCGATGACCGTCGGTTTGGCGATCCTGATCGCATCGACGGCGCTGCTCGTCCTCGCAGTCGCCGTCGCGTTCACGTCCCCCGGCGACGCCGGTGCACCGGGCCGACGGCTCGA
>JBCBDK010000573.1:0-2072 GCA_038529675.1 Actinomycetota bacterium | reverse complement strand
GCCGGCGGCCAGGGCGGCGGCGGTGCGGGCGGTCCGTCGTACGGCCTGCTGACGGTGGACGTCGATGCGGTCGCCGTCCTCGCCAGCGAGATCCGTGCCGGCCAGGGCGGCCAAGGGGGACCGGGCGGACGCCCGGGTGCTCGGGGCGCCGACGGAGCGGTCGGGGTCGGGTTCGACGGCGGAGCAGGTGGTCCTGGCGGCAGCGGGCTCCAGAACGGAGGCGACGCCGGGCGTGGCGCCGATGGCGGCGCGTCGATCGCGTGGCTCGGGGCCGATGCCGTCGACGACGTCGAGCTCGACGACGAGCAGCTGGTATCCGGTGCCGGCGGTGCGGGCGGGCGCGGCGCACCGCTGGGCGACACCGGTCCGTCGGCGCCACGAGCCTGACCGACGCCCGGGCGCCAGACTCCGAGCGTGGCAGCGGGTCAGCGACGCCGTGACGGCGGCTTCGTGCCAGTGCGCCGTATCCTGACCGTGTCCTCACCGGTCACGGTGGGGTCGAGCCTCCGTAGCTCAGTGGATCAGAGCAGCGGGTTTCTACCCCGTCGGTCGCAGGTTCGAGTCCTGCCGGGGGTGCCAGACAGGTGGCGAGCCGCTCGTCATGATGGTGGCGGACCGTGCCCGCCACCACGTTGGCCTCCGCTCCGACGACGGTCACCAGCCGGTACGATGATGATCCGACCAACGCGGCCGACGAGGCCAGTCAGGGAGACACCTTGGGCAAGTACACGAAGGGCGATGTGATCATCTACCCCCAGCACGGAGCGTGCACGGTGATGGGCACGAAGAAGCTGGAGTTCTTCGGTGAGAAGCAGGAATACCTCGTTCTCAAGACCGTCATCAACGACATGACGCTGAAGGTGCCCGTCGACAAGACCGACGAGGTCGGCGTCCGGCCGCCGGTGTCGCCTGACGAACTCGAGGATCTCGTCGCCGTCCTCGCCAAGCCCGATCCGCGCGTGCCGTCGAACTGGAGCCGTCGCTTCAAGAATCACCAGGAGAAGCTGAAGAGTGGCGACGTCTACCAGGTCGCCGAGGTCGTTCGGAACCTCGCAGCCCGCAACCGTGACGCATCGCTCTCCGCCGCCGAGCGGACCATGTACGAGCGGGCACGGGTCAACCTCATCTCCGAGATCTCACCGGCGCTGAAGGTGTCGGCCGAAGAGGCCGAGGAGTACCTCGACGAAGCGCTCGCCAAGGGTGTCCTCAAAGCCGGCGACGACGAGAAGAAGTCGAAGAAGAAGTAGCGGCCGTCCGCGGTGGGCGGCACCGTCAGGTGAAGTCGCCCGCCACCCAGTCCATCGAGAATCGAACCATCACCGGCAGGTGGTCCGACACTCGGTCCCACTGTGGCCCGCCTGACGGGACGTCGAGCTCCACGTCGGTCGCATCTGCCGGGAGTAGCACGTGGTCGAGCGTGTTCACGGGCGCACTCGCGGGATTCGTCGGCGGTACCGGCACGTGCTCGATGCCCGGGAGTCGTTCGAGGACCTCCGGCTCGCCGTGATCGTTCAGATCGCCGCCGGTGATGATCGGCGGTGAGTCGCCGAAGCGCTCGGCGATCGCCGTGATCCGATCCGCCTCGTCCAGGCGCTGCGTGCGGAGTTCGTGCGGGGAGAGGTGCGCGTTGAACACCCGGTAGGCGGAGTGGTCGTTGCGCTCGACGAGCGCCCACACCACGATCCGGCGGCGCCACGACCGCTTTGACGTGGCATCGCTGACGACGGCCGACCCGCAGTCACGCACCACGTGTGGCGACAGAATGGCGGCACCTTCGGCGAAGCGGGGGAACAGCGGAGCGAACGCGTGGTGCTTGAACATCCAGTGGTGGTGGAGGCCGAGGCGCTTCGCGAGTTCGGCAGCTTGCGGGCGCCGAACCTCTTGCAGCAGCACGACGTCGGGCGTGTGGCGCTCGAGTTCCCCGGCGACGCGATCGAGGTCGGTTCGCTTTCGTCCCTGCACGTTCCAGGTCACCACGGTCCAACGCCGTGAGATCGTCGCCATCGCTGCAGTCTCCCAGACCCGCCCCGGAAGTCCGACGTTTTCGATCGGCCGTCGTTTCGATAGATCGG
>JBCBDK010000572.1:0-2805 GCA_038529675.1 Actinomycetota bacterium | reverse complement strand
CGACGCTGACTGACGGCCATCACCCGTCATCGAGGGCGAGCACCCGGGCGCCGGTCTTGTCGACCCAGTACAGACCCCACTCACAGAGCGGCTGTAGCAGCGCGGCGAGGCGGGCACGTTCGTGCTCGGCGATGTCGTACACGACCCGTGGCGGAACCTGGTCGAAGACCTCGCGCGTGATCATGCCGTCGGCTTCGAGCTCGCGCAGCTGCTGCGTCAACATCTTCTGCGTGACGGCCGGCATCAGCCGGCGCAACTCCCCGTTCCGCCGAGGTGCTTGGAGCAGGTAGAAGATCAGCGGGAGCTTCCACTTCCCGCCGAGCACCTCGATCGGAGCGTCGACCGGGCACTGGTAGACCTTGCTGGAGGCGTCGTCACTCACAGGTACTCCGCCATCCACTCCGCGATGCGCGACGCTGCCGGATCGACGTACTCCGCCTGGTCGTACAGGTCGATGTGATTCGTCGTGTCGAGCCACATCAGCTGCTTCGTGCCGTCGATGCGGTCGTAGGCATCCTGTGCGCCCTCGGGCGAGCAGAACGCATCGGTGCGGCCGTGGACGATGAGCGTCGGCGTCGGTCCGATGAAGTCGGCACCGATCGCAAGATCGGTCGTGAGCAGCTCGCGCACGGACAGCTTGGTCATCTGGTTCTTCCAGCCCGGCGCTGCCGAACGTTCCGTGCCGTAGTACTCGAACGGCTCGGCTCCGGGCATCGCCGCATCCACGTCGGGATCGTCCGACACCGCGTTGATGTAGACCGTCTCGCCGGTGGCGTGCTCGCGGGTGGCGACCTCGGCGAAGTCGGCCATCATCTGGTGGTAGCCGTCTGGGCCGATGCCGGAACGCATCACCTTCGGGTCGTTGAACGCCGCGGCGACGAGTGCCACGGCATTGATCCGTCGATCGAACGCCGAGTGCTTCAGGGCGTAGCCGCCACCCATGCAGATGCCGACGCAGCCGATCCGGTCGGCGTCGACCGCGTCGTGGTTGGCGAGGAAACTCGTCGCTGCAACGAGGTCGTCGAGTTTGCCCGCGGGATCCTCGTGCTGGCGGCGGTGTCCGTCGCTCGCGCCGAAGTTTCGGTGGTCGAACGCAAGCGTGACGAACCCGTGCTGCGCGAGCAGCCCGGCGTAGTGACCGGTCACCTGTTCCTTCACACCGGTGAACGGACCGGTGAGCACGACCGCAGGCAGCGGGTCGTCGCCGGGCGACGCGGGAATGCGGAGATGGCCGGCGAGTCTGACGTCGTGCGCCGCGATCTCGACCTCGATCGGTCGGACGACGTCGCTCGGTGCGTGGCTCATGGTCGAATCGCTCCTTCCCCGGGCGAGGCGCCCGGGCTCGGTGTCCACCAAAGCAGGTATGCGTCTCGTCGACCAGTACGCACCTTCCGGTGCCCATGTCGGGAAGCTGGCTTCGACGATCGTGTCGTGGTGCCACCGCTGCGGCGAGCCGCCGTGCGTCAGTTGTCGAGGCGTGTGGCCGTCCGAAGGTCGCGGGTCCGCACCGCACCGCTGACGACGCCGACCTCGTTCTCCCCCGGGGCCCCTGGCGCGCGGAGGAACCCGAGGTCGCGTCGCGAGTAGTTGCCGATGTTCGGCACCGCGGTGGCCAGCTCGTTCGCGCTCGCTCCCATCCACGTGGC
The DNA here is from genome assembly GCA_038529675.1 of Actinomycetota bacterium. Taxonomy (GTDB): domain Bacteria; phylum Actinomycetota; class Acidimicrobiia; order Acidimicrobiales; family Ilumatobacteraceae; genus Ilumatobacter_A. Next base: position 1,159 of record JBCBDK010000572.1, on the reverse strand, counting down.
GAAGGTGGCGGCGTACTGGTCGACCGACGTGGTCGGCAGGAGCCGACCACGCCCGACGTCGCTCGGCCCGTCGTCCGCGATGACGGGGACGTCGCCGTACACGCGGTTGCCGTTGACCGACCCGCCGACGACGAGGTGGTGGCCGCCCCAGCCGTGGTCGGTGCCGTCGCCGTTGCTGACGAGCGTGCGGCCGAAGTCCGATGCCGTGAACGACGTGACGTTGTCGCGAAGGCCGAGCGCGTTCGTCGCGGCATGGAATCCGGCGAGTCCGGAGTCGAGTGCGCTGAGGAGCGGTCGATGGTTGTTGACGAGCCCGTTGTGATTGTCGAAGCCACCCATCGCCACGAAGAACACCTGCCGGCGCAGGCCGAGGGTCTCCTTGCCGGCGGCGATCAGGCGGGCGACCATTCGCAGCTGGCTCGCCAGCCGTTGGGTGGCGCGGTTCTCCGACTCGAGCTCGAAGTGGCGGTCGAGATCGTGGCGGCCGTCGGCCGCATCGACGGCGGTCGACAGGTCGTCCGCGGCCGTGAGGGCGCGACGTGTCGTGTCGACGTACGACTCGGGGAACAGGCCGGGCGACTGGAGCTCCATCAGCTCTCGGAGGCCGTCGCCCATCGCGTCGTAGCGGAACAGGTCCTGGCGGAGCGTGGTCACGCCACGGCTGGACACCTGGTACTGGAGCGCATCGCGGCCGGTCATCATGACCGCGTTGCCGGCCACGGAGACACAGGTGAAGGTCGAGTTGGCACCGTTGCCGTCGAGTAGAAGGTCGGCGATCCGGCCGCCCCAGCCGGTCGTCGCTCCCTCGGGCGCCGCAGCCTGCCAGAACGACTGCTGGTCGTTGTGTGAGAACAACTGCGGCGGGCGGTTGCTGCGGACCTCGAACTCGGCCTTGCTGAGCGGTCGGACGAGCGTCCCGACGTTCGAGACGACCGCGGCGTCGCCGGACGAGAACAGCCCGCGCAGCCGGCTCAGCTCCGGCGCGAAGCCGAACGAACCGGCGCCGGAGAACCCCTCGAACGGTGCGACCGGGAGGATCGTGTTGCGGGCGCGGGCGATGCCGCCCCGGGCGGACTGATAGGCCGCGTAGCCGGTGGCGTCGTTCGGGACGAACGTGTCGGCGTGGTCGTTGCCGCCATAGAGGAAGACGCAGACGATG
>JBCBDK010000571.1:0-2820 GCA_038529675.1 Actinomycetota bacterium | reverse complement strand
GCCGGTCAGTGACCATCCCCACGTGTGTCAGACACCATCCCCACGTGTGTCAGACACCCAGGGGGACCGAGGGGGAGTCGGCGACGGCGCCTTCAGGGGTTGCCCTCGCCGCTGCGGAGCGCGTCGATCACCGGTTCGAACTCGTCGAGGGCGCGCACCGTGACGTACGAGATGCCCCAGCGATCGCGCACGCGGCGCAGCTTGGCGGCGATCTCGTCGACGGTGCCGATCAACACGTAGGGGATCTCCGCGAGCTCGGCCGGATCGAGCCCGTCGACGTTCGAGCAGAGGTCGGCGATCGACCGCTCCGCGTCGTCGGTGATGTCGACCACCTGCACCAGTGCGTTCAGCTCCACGTCGTCGAGCCCGCCCTCCTGCCGGTCGTCGGCGCCGGCCCGCACCTGCTCGAGCTGGCGGTCGAGGTGCGACGCCGACCAGTCGACCGTGTGGCGATGGCCGTCCTCGAGCGTGCGTCCGAGGCCCTGGAGCCCGATGATGTCGGCGTGGGCCGCCGCGTGTGCGAGCAGGCGCTCCCCGTTGCCGCCGACGAGGATCGGGAGATGTTTCTGCACCGGGCGACCGACGCTCGCTGCGATCAGTTCGAGGTCGCCGACCTGCGCGGTCACGGTGTCGCCGTCGAGGAGCTGCCGGGTCACCTCGGTCTGCGCCGCGAGGTCCGCCTTGCGATCAACGCCAGGCCGGCGGGCGATCCCGGTGGCATCGAACTCCTGCGGGGTGTGCCCGGCACCGAGGCCGAGTTCGAACCGCCCGCCCGACAGCTGATCGAGTGCGACCGCCTCCCAGGCGAGCTGCACCGGGTTCCGCATGGACGCGTTCAACACGTAGGTGCCGAGCCGAATCCGTTCGGTCGCCGCGGCGACCGCAGCGAGGGTCGGTATCGGTGCAAGGAGGTCGCCGCCGACGTGGTCGGGAACACACACGACGTCGAATCCCACCTCCTCCGCTCGTCGCGTGCGCTCGACGACGTCGACACCGGGGACCGCGCGCAGCTGGTGACCGAATCGGAAGGTACGCGACATGGCACGAGTCTGGCCGCTCGGCATCAGCGGTGCGCGACGCCCGGCGAGTAGCGTCGCGCCGATGGAGCGCACCGCTGAGGGCTTCCGCTGGAGCCAGGTCGACGGCGTCCTGTTCGACCTCGACGGGGTCATCACGCCGACTGCCGAGATCCACGAACACGCCTGGGCCGAGTTGTTCGCCGACCACGGCTTCACCGACGAGGACTACCTCGCTCACGTCGACGGCAAGCCCCGCTACGACGGTGTCGCCGCGTTCCTGGCCAGTCGGGGCATCGAGCTGCCGTGGGGCTCACCGGATGATCCGCCCGGTGACGACTCCGTCTGTGCGCTGGGCAACCGGAAGAACGCCGTGTTCAACGCGGTGCTCGAACGCGACGGCATCGCGCCGTATCCCGGGTCGCAGCGGACGCTCGACCTGCTCGAGGAGATCGGCGTGCCGGCGGCGATCGTGTCGTCGTCGAAGAACGCCGTCGCCGTGCTCGAGGCCGCTGGGCTCGACGCTCGGTTCGACGTGGTCGTCGACGGCAACGTGGTCGCCGCCGAAGGGCTCGCCGGCAAGCCCGCTCCCGACGGCTACCTGCTCGGCGCCGAACGGCTCGGGACCGACCCCGCACACACCGTCGTCGTCGAGGACGCCACATCGGGCGTCGCCGCGGGTGCGGCCGGCGACTTCGGGGTCGTGATCGGCGTCGATCGGGGCGCAGGCCATCAGACGCTGACCGAGCACGGCGCGACCTTCGTCGTCGACGACCTCGACGAGCTCCTCCGCGACTGACGACGGCGACACGATGGCGAGCAACCACGTTCCCCCGCCCACCGGGCTCGATCCGCACCGCTTCCCGCCCGACCCGTGGCGGCTGATCGAAACGCACCACGACGGCGACGACCTCGGGCTGACCGAGTCACTGTTCGCGGTCGGCAACGGCTACATCGGCCTGCGAGCGAACCCCGAGGAGGGGCGCGACGCACACAGCCACGGGACGTACATCAACGGCTTCCACGAAACGTGGGAGATCCAGCACGCCGAGAACGCGTACGGCTTCGCCAAGGTCGGCCAGACGATCGTCAACGCGCCGGACGCCAAGCTGATCAAGCTCTACGTCGACGACGAGCCGCTCCTGCTCGGCACGGCCGATCTGTCCGCATACGAACGCACCCTGGACATGCGCACGGGCGTGCTGACCCGAGACCTGACGTGGCACACGCCGTCGGGGAAACTCCTGCGCGTCCGGTCGACGAGGATGGTCTCGGTCGAGGAGCGCCACCTGGCCGTGATGACGTTCGACGTGACCATGCTCGAGGGGTCCGGGCCGGTCACCATCTCGTCGCAGCTCCTGAACCGCCAGGACGGCGTCGACGAGTACCACGTGCCCGATGCTGCGCTCGGCGAAGGCGAGACGATCGCCGATCCGCGTCAGGCCAGCACCTTCGACCATCGCGTCCTCGTTCCCCAACACCAACGGACTCCGAACGGACGCGATGGTGACCTGGTGGCGATGGGCTATCGCTGCGCGAACAGCGGTATGACGATCGCAGCCGCACAGCGACACGTCACCGCGAGCGCCGAGCCGTGGTCGACCGAGACCACCGTCGAGACGGACCACGCGAAGACCGTGTTCGAGTACGAACTCGCAGAGGGCGACACCGCCTCGATCGTGAAGTACGTCAGCTACCACACGTCTCGCGGCGTGCCGTCGGCAGAACTCGCCGACCGCTGCGTCCGCACGATCGGCCGCGCCGTCGACGCCGGACTCGATGCCGTCGTCGACCAGCAGCGCTC
>JBCBDK010000570.1:0-2821 GCA_038529675.1 Actinomycetota bacterium | reverse complement strand
GCCGCATCGCCCTCGCCGTGCCAGATCGGTTCATTGCCGATGCAGTCGGCAGCGTCGTCGCCGGTGCCGGCGTCGACCGAGAACAGCACGAGCCGTCGGGCCGGCCCGGCCGCCTTCACCGCAGCTGCGGCCTCACGTCCGACGAAGTCGCCCCCGTCGAGCCGGATCGTCCAGCCGAGGTTGGCCTCGTAAGGGTCGTAGATCGGTCGGTACTCGGTGGCCCACGAACCCCAGCCCTTCTCGAGTCGCATCGAGTCGAGCGCACGCGCACCGAACGGCCGGATGCCATGCGGTGCTCCTGCCGCCATCACCAGATCGAACAGCTGCTGGAGGTATGCGGATCCGCACCAGATCTCATAGCCCAGATCGCCGGTGAAGCTGACGCGTCCGACGATCGCCGGCACCGGGCCGACCCACGTGTCGCGCACGTCGAGGAACGGCCACGCGTCGTTCGAGACGTCGGCATCCATCAACCCGGCGAGCACGTTGCGCGCTCGCGGCCCGGCGACGGACAGCCCGCACAGGTCGGTGCCCCACACCCGCAAGGACACGTCGCCCGGCGCGACCGAGGTTGCCATCTCCTGGCGGAACCAGCGCTCGTGGTAGCGCTGGGCCGGGCCCGAACCGAACACCATGAACCGCTCGCCGCCGAGCGGATCCGCCAGTGCGGCGACCGTGACGTCCCCGATCAGCTTCCCCTGACGGTTGAGCATCGGGGTCAGGGCCAACCGACCGGGCGCCGGGATCCGGTTCGGGAGCACTCGGTCGAGGAACGCGCGAGCCGCTGGCCCGGCGAATTCGTACTTCGCATAGTTGGTCGTCTCGTACACGCCGACCGACGACCGGACCGCGGTCACCTCGTCGGCCACACGGGCGAACGCGTTCGATCGCCGGAACGTGACGGTTTCCTCCGCCGGCTCGCCCTCGGCCTGGAACCAGAGTGCGTGCTCGAGTCCATACGACGCACCCCACACCGCCCCGAGCGCGTCGAGGCGGTCGTGGATCGGACTCTGCATGTGGTCCCGGCCCGCGGGCAGCTCCTCGTTCGGGAACGTGATCCGGAATCGGCGGCCGTAGTTCTCCACGACCTTCGCGCTCGTGTAGCGCGGCGTGGCCCAGTCGCCGAAGCGGGCGTTGTCCATGCCCCACACGTCGAACCCCGGGTCACCCTCGGTCATCCAGTTGGCCATCGCCAGGCCCACGCCGCCACCCTGGCTGAGCCCGGCCATGATCCCGCACGCCAGCCAGTGACCGGGCTGGCCGGCGACCGGGCCGATCACCGGGTTGCCGTCGGGCGCGAACGTGAACGGCCCGTTGATCGTCTGCTTGATGCCGACGTCGTTGAAGATCGGGAAGTGTTGAAACCCGACGTCGAGGTTGGCGGCGATGCGCTCGAGATCCGGCGTGAGCAGCTGTGCTCCGAAGTCCCACGACGTGGTGTGCGGCGACCATGGGACGCCGTTCGGCTCGTAGGTGCCGAGCAGCAGGCTCTCGCCCTCCTCGCGCATGTAGATCTCGCCCCCGAGATCCATCACGTGGAATCCCGGGAGCGGCGACGAGGCGCGCCAGTCGGCGAGCTCGGGCACCGGCTCGGTCAGCAGGTACATGTGCTCCATCGCGAGGATGGGCAGTTCGAGGCCGGTCATCCGGCCGACCTCGCGGGCCCAGAGGCCGCCGGCGTTGACGAAGTGTTCACAGTGGATGACGCCGAGGTCGTTCTCGGGCTTGCCGGCGCCGCTGCCGTCGGGGCGGGTGTCGTGGACATGGAGGTGCCAGCCGCCGTCCGGCGCTCGCGTGATGTCGTGCACCCACGTGTACTTGTTGATCTCGGCGCCGCGCGCTCTGGCGGCCTCGGCGTACGCGTGCGTGACGCCTGATGGGTCGACGTGGCCTTCGTGTGCGTCGTACAGGGCGCCGACGAAGTAGGAGGGGTCGAGGAACGGCACCATCTCGTGGGCCTCCTCGGGTGAGATCAGGTGCGACTCCATGTCGAGATAGCGACCCCGCGCGTTGGCCATGCGCAAGAAGTCCATCCGCTCCGGCGAGTCGGCGAGTACGAGACCGCCGGTGAGGTGGATGCCGCAGTCGCGACCCGACTCCTCCTGGATGCGCTGGTACAGCTCGACCGTATAGCGCTGCAGCGCGGCGACGTTCGGGTCCCCGTTGAGCGTGTGCATCCCCCCGGCGGAATGCCAGGTCGAGCCGTGGGTCAGCTCGCGTCGTTCGACCATCATCACGTCGGTCCAGCCGGCGTGGGTCAGGTGGTAGAGCACCGAGGCGCCCACCACCCCACCGCCGATCACGACGACCTGAGCCTCTGTCTTCATGCGCGATGTCCCTCGTTCCGGTCGGTCAGAAATCGGTGGGTGCGCCGCCCTCGGCGACTCGGCGGTCGACGTAGTCGCGGAGCTCGTCGCGGATCGCGTCGTCGATCGGTGGCGGTTCGTAGTGCTCGAGCAACTGGCGGGCGATCGCGTTCGCGCGGCTCCGAGCATCGGGCGAGCCCGCCTCGGTCCAGCTCTCCCAGTTGCGCCAGTCGCTGACCATCGGACCGTAGAACGCATCCGTGTACCGCGCCTGCGTGTGCGCCTCGCCGAAGAAGTGGCCGGCCGGGCCGACCGCGGCAATCGCGTCGACCGCGAGCGCGTCCTCGGTCACCTCGATCGGGGCCAGGAAGGCCGACACCATGTGCAGCAGGTCGGCGTCGACCACCATCTTCTCGTAGCTCGCATGCAGGCCGCCCTCCATCCAGCCGGCGCCGTGCATCACGTAGTTGGCGCCGCCCATCACCGCACCCCAGAGCGCCCACGTCGTCTCGTAG
>JBCBDK010000569.1:0-2830 GCA_038529675.1 Actinomycetota bacterium | reverse complement strand
CCGGTGCCGCGACACATCAGGTCGGCCACCGTGCCGATGCGGCCGGCGTCGGTCGTGGCGAGCGCCAGCAACCGGCCCGCGTCGTCCACGTCGCCGCCCCGCTCGTCGAGCACCCGCGCCGTCACGCAACGTTCGATGCGCCACCGTGTGCGCACCCAGAGCCCGACGGCGATGAAGTGTCGCGCCACGCCGACGAGTGCACCGAGCACGATGACGCCGGCGACGATGACCGCCCAGCGGGTCACGTCGCCCGATCCACCCCTGTCGACGGCGTTGTCGATCGCGGCACCGACGGCGACCGGAACAGCGGCGAGCGACGCCATCCAGAGCGTGCCGACCACCGCGCCGACGCCGACCCATCGTCGCTCGGCGCCGAGGGCCCAGCGGATCAGCGCGAACGCACCCGCCGGCGGCACGTCGATGGTGTGCTCGGGTGACTCAGCCACGCTGGTCCTCCGTCTGGCGAGCGACTTCTTCGGGTGGCCGGAGCTCGCGGAACTGGGCCAGCAGGATCAGGTCGTACACGATCTTGATCACACCGGCGATCACGAGCGGCCAGCCGAAGTCGGTGGTGGAGAGCAGCCACCCCGCGAACAGCGGTGGCACGGCGGCGACCAAGCTGCGCGGCACGCCCGTGACGCTCGCCGCGGCCGATCGTTCGTGCGGCGCGACCATCGCCATCACGTACGAGTTCCGGGCGGGACTGTCCATCTGGGACAGTGCGGCTCGCACGAGCAGCAGAGCGATGGCGAGCGGCGCATTCGGCATGAGTGCCGCAGCGATCAAGAAGACGTTGGCCGGGATGTGCGTGAACGCCATCGTTCGGACCAGTCCGATTCGTGCGGCGAGCCGAGGAGCCAGCAGCTGTGAGAACGCCGCCAGCAGACCGGCCCAGAAGAACACTGCGCCGCTCGTGGCAGTGGACAGGTCGTGGCGGTTCTGGAGCCACAGCACGATGATCGCCGTCACCGTGAACCCGCCGCCGAACGAGTCCAGGCTGAACAGCGCAGCGAGCCGGTACACCACGCCCCGCGACTCGCCGAGTGGCGCTCGGCGGCTGCCCTGAGCAGACGTCGAAGTGTCGAGTTCGTCGCTGAGTCGGCGATAGCGCAGCAGGATCACGAGCCCGAGGAACGCGTAGCCGACGAAACTCCATCGCAGCGCCGTGACCGCCGACACGTCGGTCTGGGTTGCGACCCACTCCGGAACGCCAGCGAGCGCAGCGCCGAGCGCAGCCACCAGCGTGCCGACCAATCCGTAGCGCGCGAAGAGTGCCGTGCGCTGCTCGTCCGGTGCGGTTGATGGCAGGAGCGCCTGCTCGGTCGGGAGAAACGCACTGACATCCCCGCTGCTCGGGTTCAACGTGCCGACCAGCGCGATCACGAGCAACACGCCGAACGCCGTCACCGCAGCGAACCCGAGGCCCGTGACGATCATGAGGACGGCGAGCCCCTGCAGCAGCAACCGCCGGGGCAACGCATGGGCCCGAAACCCGACCACGAGTGTGAGTGCGGCCGAGCCGAGCATCGTCGCGGCGACCACTGCGCCGATCTCGAACTCCGAGAGCCCGATCGACGTCAGGTGTGCCGCGAGCACCACGCTGACGACGCCATCGCCCACCGCTCGGATCGCGCGGGTCTGCAACAACACGGTTGCGTCGGGCGTCGATCCCGGCGGCAGCAGTCGTCTCCCGCCCATCGTCAGATCCTGGCAGAGCCCGCACCGCGAACGCCCGGTGGCCGGCTCACCGTTCGTCGCTGGTCGTGTCGAGAGCATCGCCGGGTCGAGCATCGCCGTCGTGGCGGAGGAAGTGGAGCGCAACCGGTCGGCCGTGGACGCTCGTCACGGGGAGCGTGAGGTCGTAGATCTGTCGGATGCCATCGGGGCTGATCACGTCGTCCGGGGCGCCGTCGAGCACGATCCGACCGTCGCGCATCGCAACCAGGCGGTCGGCGTGGTGGGCGGCGATGTTGACGTCGTGGAGCACGATCACCACGGTCTTGTCGAAGTCGTCGGCGAGTCGCCGGATCTCACGTGTCGTTCGATCGGCCTGCTGGAGATCCAGGTTGTTCAGCGGTTCGTCGAGCAGCACGTAGTCGGTCGACTGCGCCAGGACGGCGGCGATGAACGCTCGCTGACGTTCACCACCCGAGAGCTGGTCGAGTCGCTGGCCCGCTCGTTCACCGAGGTCGAACGCGTCGATCGCAGCGTCCACCACCTCCCGGTCAGCGACCGTCAGTTTGCCGCCCGTGTGCGGGAAGCGGCCGAACTCCACGAGCTCGCGGACGGTCAGGCGGACGGCGACCTGGTTGTCCTGTCGGAGCACGCTCACCACACGGGCGACCTCGGCGGAGGGCGTGGTCCGCACGTCGAGTCCGGCGATCGCCACCGTGCCCGAATCGGGTTCGAGCAGCCGAGCAGCGACCGAGAGCAGCGTCGACTTGCCCGCGCCGTTCGGGCCGATCAGGCCAGTCACGCCCCCGGGCGGGACGGTCAGTTCGTCGACCTCGAGCACGACGCGCTCGCCGTAGGTCTTGGTGACATTGCGGATCTCGATGCTCATTCGACCTCCCTCAGGACCAACACGATGAACACGACGCCACCGACGAAGCCGACGATGATGCTCGGCCGTGTGGCGAAGTCGAACAGTTCCTCAAGGAGGAACTGCGCCACGGTCAACAGCGACGCTGCCGACAGTGCGGCCACCGGCACCGTCACGTGATGGCGAAACGTCCGGGTGAACTCATAGGCAGCGTTCGCTGCCAGGAGCCCCAGAAACGTCACCGGACCTGCCAGTGCAGTCGGAACGGCGACGAGCACGGCGATCAGA
>JBCBDK010000568.1:0-2838 GCA_038529675.1 Actinomycetota bacterium | reverse complement strand
ACGGTCGGCTCGGGCCGGCGGAGAAGGAGGCGACGATGGAGCTGTTCCGCGCAGGGCAGCTCGACGTGCTCGTCGCCACGACCGTGATCGAGGTGGGCGTCGACGTCCCGAACGCCACGGTGATGGTGATCCTCGACGCCGACCGTTTCGGGATCGCCCAGCTCCACCAGCTCCGCGGGCGCGTCGGGCGAGGCGAGCACGCCTCGGTGTGCTGGCTCGTCACGCAACAGACCGAACCCGGCGACGACGGTTCCGTGGCGATCAACCCGCGCATCGAAGCGCTCGTCGGTTCGACCGACGGCTTCGAGCTCGCCGAGATCGACCTCGACCTGCGCGGCGAGGGCACACTGATGTCGTCGTCGCAGAAGGGCCGGAGCGACCTCAAGCTGGCGTCACTCCGACGCGACCGAAAGCTCGTCGAGCTCGCGCGCGAGGCGGCGTTCGACATCGTCGACACCGACCCCGACCTCGCCGGCCACCCGCTGCTGGCCGACGAACTCGACCTGATCTTCAGCGACCGCGACGAGGAGTTCCTCGCCCGCAGCTGATCGCGTCTGCGCGCCGACGGGCGTGCTGGCCGCTGCCAGGTCGGTTCGCCGGGCGTTCCACTCTGGGCGGCAACTCGCGGTGGTCACTCGTAGTAGAGCGCCGCTGCGTACGTGCCGACATCGTCGCCGCAGGTGTCGTTGGCCGAGAAGAATCCGAAGTTGACGACGTCGCCGGGCATCAGGTCATCGTTCTCCGGCGAGTCGAGCGTGGCTCGGACTGTTCGCAGCGCCTCGTCCCCCGCACTGAACGACAGCGTGTCGGTGGTGTCGAGGGTGAACTCCGCCAGCCCGGTGTCGAGGCGGGTCCCGAGGCCTGGCGTGAAGGTGTTGGTCGTGGTTCGGTACGCCGAGAAGAAGTCCGGGATCACCTGAACCGAGCAGGCAGAAAGCGGTCCGGAAGAGAAGTAGTGCACCTGCAGTCGCATCGCCGTGCCCGGCGTGTAGTCGGCTGGGAGGACCAGGCTCGACTGGAAGCGGATCGGACCCCGTCGTCGAATCGCCGTCTCGTTGAAGTAGTCGCGAGCGGTCTGGAGACTGATCACTTTCAACTCGTCGAGTCGATCGTCGAGCTCGGTCTTGGTGTAATAGCGGTCGTCGTGGTCGTGGTCGGTGTAGAAGCCGGTGACGTCGAAGAAGACGTTGACGTCGCCTTGGAGGTTGAAGACCTTGAAGGTGCCGTCGGCGGCGAGGTCGACGGTGAGACCGTTCGGCGTCGGGGGAGCTCCAGGGACGGGGTTGAGAGAGCTCGTGCCGGTGGAGCCGTCGGGGGTGATGGCGAGGAACGTCGGGAGGGTGGCGTCGAGGGCGGTGACGTTCAGCTGGAGCGCGACTGCATCGACCGGGAGTTGGGCGGCGCTGCAGTCGCCCTGGGCGCCGCGAGCGGCGATCGTCTCGGTCTCGCCTGCGCCGAGTGGTGTGTCGCGCGGTCCGACCTGGAACTCGGGCCGGAAGTCGGCGAGCCGGCACGGCGTGATCGCGGTGTAGACCGTTCGTTCACCGGATGAGGTGACGGCGTCGGCGATCGGGAGCGACGCTGCGCCCGCACCGAAGCTGACGGCGACGGCAGCGCCGATCGCTGCCCAGCGTGCTCGGTGTCGTGGAGGTTCGACGGGCGTGGCGTGCTCGCCCGATCCGGTCGGTGTGGTGACGGTGTGGTTGGTCATGGTCGGCCTCCTGTGATCGGGCGGCCCGATGATCGCCGATCTGTCGAGCGGCCGATGTCGATTTTCGAGCCGACATGAGGACCGTCGCCGGAGCTGACGAGCCCAGCCGCTCACGAGACCTCGATCGTCGGTACCGTCGCAGCCGTGAGCGACGCCGTGAGCAACGCCGTGAGCAACGACCGGTACCTCTGGCTCGAGAACGTCGACGGTGACGACGCGCTCGAGTGGGTGCGCGACTGGAACGAGCGGACCGAGGCCGAGTGGTTCACGAGGGCCGAGTTCGAGCGTCATCGTGCGTCGACGCTCGAGATCCTCGAAGCCGACGATCGCATCGACATGCCGACCCGGCACGGCGATCGAGTCCACAACTTCTGGACCGACGCCGACCATCGGCGTGGGTTGCTCCGGCGCGCGTCGTGGGACGACTACCGGTCCGGTGATCCAGAGTGGGAGACCGTCCTCGATGTCGATGCGCTGTGCGACGCCGAGCGCGAGTCGTGGGTCTTCCACGGCGCCCAGATCCGTCGTCCGGATCGGTGCCGGACGCTGATCGATCTGTCGCCTGGCGGCTCCGATGCCTCCGTCACCCGTGAGTTCGATCTCGTCGAACGACGGTTCGTGCCGGCGGACGAGGGTGGCTTCGTCCGCCCGCTCGCGAAAGGTGGACTCACCTGGATCGACGAGGACTCCGTGTACGTCACGAGCGACTTCGGTCCGGGCAGCCTGACTCGCTCCGGCTATCCGAGAACCGTTCGGCGGTGGACGCGGGGCACCTCGATCGACGATGCCGAGATCGTCTTCGAGGGAGAGGAGTCCGATGTTGCGGTCGCCGTCTCGGTGTCATCGGTGCCCGGCCACCAGCATCACGTGTTCGAACGCGCGCCGGAGTTCTTCACGACCCGGACGTCGATCCTCGTCGACGGGGTACCGGTCGAGCTCGACCTGCCCGACGATGCTCGTGTCTCGGTGTTCGAACGGTGGCTGTTCGTGTCGCCCCGATCCTCCTTCGAACACCAGGGTGAGCGGCGCCCGGCCGGTTCACTCCTCGTCGCGCCGCTCGCCGGCTTCCTCGACGGCGCTGCTCGGTTCGAGGCGCTGTTCACACCTAGTCCGACGCAGGCTCTCGG
>JBCBDK010000567.1:0-2848 GCA_038529675.1 Actinomycetota bacterium | reverse complement strand
CGGGACGTAGTGCCATCGCATGTGGCTCGACACGACGAGCATGATCGCCGCGGCGCGGAGCACGACGGTCGTGTCGGTGCGCGCCCACCGGCGTCGTCGCGTCTCGCCGGTTCGACGGCCCGCACCAGCCCGATCGCGTGCGACGCGATCGAGTTCGGCGACCGTCGTGAGGTGCCAGTCGGCTGGCAGGTCACCGAGCCGCTCCTCGAGTCGGACGGACACCTCGACGTAGCTGAGCGAGTCGCCGCCGAGCGACACGAAGGTGTCGCCCCGATCGACGTCGCCGACACCGAGCGCGCTGCGGAACACGACGGCGACTCCGCCGTCGGCGGAGTCGCCGTCCGCGCTGGCATCGCCGGCACGTCCCTCCGCGACGAGCGTGATCGCTGCCTGCGCATCGGGCTTGCCGCTCGGCAGCCTCGGCAGTTCGCTCACGACCCCGACCTCGACCACCCGATTCGGCAGGCCGGTCATGGCCACCACGTCGTCGGCGATGGCGCAACGAACCTCGTCGGTCGACGCCGGCTCGCACCGGTGATCGGGCCCTGCCGCCTCGACGACCACGGCGAGTCGGGCGTCGTCGGAGGCGACCAGCACACGTCGCCCGTCGGCGGCGAGTCGACGCTCGACGCGATCGAGGTCGATCCGCAGACCGAACAACTTGGCGAAGCGCGCCTCGCGGCCGACGATGCGCAACACTCCGTCGGCGTCGATCACACCGAGATCGCCCGTGACGAGTTCATCGAGCTCCGAACCGCGAAGAAGATCGTCGTGGCCGGTTGCGTAGCCGAGCATCACGTTGGGACCCCGGTACACGACCCGACCGGTCTCGCCGGCGGGCACCGGCCGGTCGGTCGCCACGTCGCGGATCTCGAAATCGCCGCCGGGCACGGCCACGCCGACCGCATCGGGATGACGTGACCGCATCGACGGCGGCAGCCACGCCATGCGCGCCGTCGCCTCGGTCTGGCCGTACATCACGACCAGCTCCCAACCGCAGCGCTCGCCGAACGCCGCGAGATCGCGGACCCGCCCGGGGTCCATCCGCCCACCGGCCTGGGTCACGAGCCGCAGCGACCGCGCCGTCAGCCGCTCGATGCCGGCTCGCTCGATGAGTTCGAACGTGTGCGGGACGCCGGCGAGGTTGGTGACGCCTCGACGGTCGACCTCGCGCCAGAAGCACGGGTCGACGACCGACGCCTCGGTCAGATGCACCGCGGCACCTGCGGCGAGGTGCGAATGCAGAACGGACAGTCCGTAGCAGTAGTGCAGTGGCAGCGACGTGATCCCGACGTCGTCGGGCCCGAGCTCGAGGTACGTAGCGATCGAGCTGGCGTTCGCGATCAGGTTCCGGTACGAGAGGCGCACGAGCCTGGGGCTGCCCGTGGATCCCGAGGTGGACAGCAGCAGCGCGAGGTCGGGGTGCATCGCCTGGGCCGGCACGGAGCGTCGGATCGCGACACCGGCGTCGTCAACGATCGTGTCGGGGTTCCACGTCGCAGCGAGCGAGGCGAGCGACTCCGACGAGGCCAGCAGCACGACATGGCCGGCGTCCATGGCGGCGAGGTAGTCGAGGACTCGGTCGACGGTGGGGGCAGGGTCGAGACAGACGAGTCGACGGCCCTTCCCGAAGCGGCCGCGGCGGCGTCGCAGTTCGCCTGCGACCTCGACGGCAGTCAGCGCCGATCGCGCGTCGGACACACACGGAGCGTCGGATCGGACGCCTCCGGGTCCCAGCAGATGTGCGGCGAGTCGGCCCACCACCGCCGGGTTTCTCGCCTCGAGCACCTCGGCATGTTAGGCATACCTACCGCTTCACGCCAACCGTACTTTCGAACGATCTTCCGACGCCGACGTCAGCGGGGACGAACGCGACGGATCGCGGTTCGTCGAGGCTTGCCCCGCACACGAATCGCGCGGAGACGATCGGTGAGTTGACCACCTGCGACGAGTGCGAGCAGATCGCGACGCTGCTTCGGTTTGCGTACACGGTGCAGGACCACGGGCCGTTCCTCGCCGACACCGATCACCACGACCGGGCCAGTGCAGACGTCGAGGCAGCGAGACTCCACGAGTCGACATCCGACAGCACCCGACGTCAGCTCCTGCGCCAACTCGGCGTGTCCCGGTTCGCCACGGCAGTCCTTCGCGGTACACAGCGCGACGACCCGGCGCTGGCCGTCCTCGGCGTCGCCCACGACCGGCCGATCAGGCGATCGAGTAGTCGCGCAGCAGCTTGTTCATCTCGATGACGTGGAGTTCCTCGGCCCCGATCTGGGTCCGGGCGTACTCCTCGAGATAGACCGAGTCCCCCTCCACCAGGCCGAGCAGCTGTCGGTACAGGTCGAGCGCGCGGCGCTCGTGAGCGATCGACTCCTCGAGGATCTTCTCGATCGAATGATCGTGGGACTCCTCGATCGGCGCGATGCCCTGATCGGGGTGCCCGCCGAGCCCGGTGAGGATCTCTCCCGCCTGTTGTGCGTGTTGGAGCGACTCGACGGCCTGCTCCTGCATGAACTGCACGAGCGGGATCCGGTTCGGCCCGGTGATGACGAGCGCATAGTGGGTGTACCGCACGACGCCCGCGAGCTCGGCCTTCATGACGTCGTTGAGCACGGGGATGATGCGTTCGGTGTCGAACAGTGACTCGACCACGGGGTCTCCTTCGATCGGCGGGCGTCGGCACCCTAGCCAGGTGTGATATCGGCTGGTTCGTGGGGGTCAGCTCGCGCTCACGCCGGCTTCGCGAGCCAGCCGCGCGGCTCGGAACGACTGGATGGCGAAGAACAGGAACGCCCCGAGCACGACGACGGTCGCGAGTTGGGCGAACAGGGCCCAGCCGGTGCTG
>JBCBDK010000566.1:0-2852 GCA_038529675.1 Actinomycetota bacterium | reverse complement strand
CGGCAAGCGCCATGCGGCCTCGACGAACCACTTCGCCGTCATCGTCGACGGCTTCGGCTGATCACGACACCCCGCTGCGCACCGACGAAGGTCGTCGCGATCTGTCGGTGTTCCGAGCTGGGGTGCGTCAGCGCGGGCTGATCGGCGGGTGCCGATCAGCCCACGGGTGCGCCACCTCGAGCTGAGCCGCCACGCGGAGCAGGAGATCTTCCCGGCCGTAGGCGGCGACCAGCTGGATGCCGATCGGGAGCCCGTCCGCGTTCCAGGTGAGCGGCAAGCTGATCGCCGGCTGTCCGCTCGTGTTGAACGGCGGCGTGTACGCGACGAACTCGGCCGCCCGCTTCATTCCTGCGAGCGGGTCGTCCGGGCGGGCGAGGTGCTCACCGATCCGGGTCGGGGGCTCGTTCAGCGTGGGCGTCAGGAGGAGGTCCCAACCGTCGAGGTCCCACCACGACTGGACCTCGCGCCGGTAGATCGCGATCGCCGCCATCGACTCGTTGAAGTCCGTCGCTGACAGCTTTCGGGCGAACTCGTTCTGGGCCCAGTTGACCGGCTCGACCTCATCGGCGGTGAGTGGCCGACCGATCGTCGCGGAGCACGCGTCGATGCCCGCGGCCATCATCGACGCCCACACCGCCATGAACCGGCCGGTGAACGAAGCGTCGTTCAGCACCGCCGGGTGGCCGGGCGACACGTCGTGACCGAGACCGTCGAGCATCGTCGCCGCCGACCGCACCGCATCGACGCAGTCGGGGTGCATCGTGCCGCCCGAAGGATGATGATCGAGCAGTCCGATGCGAAGGCGACCCGGATCAGCACCGACGTCCTCGGCGTAGCTGCCGGTCGGTGCCGGCGCGATGACGGTGTCGCCGACACCGGGGCCGTGGACCGCATCGAGCAGCCGTGCCGAGTCGCGCACCGACCGGCTGACGCAGAACTGGACGCTGAAGCCGGTCTCGGTGCGGATCGGGCCCTGGGTGATCCGACCCTGCGACGTCTTCAGCCCGACGAGGCCACCGCACGCCGCCGGGATCCTGATCGAGCCGCCGCCGTCGGATGCATGGGCGATCGGTACCATGCCCGACGCGACCGCCGCTGCGGCACCACCGCTCGAACCGCCGCACGTGTGATCGAAGCCCCACGGATTCCGGGTCGGCCCCCACGCCAGTGGTTCGGTCACCGGCAACGAGCCGAGTTCGGGCGAGTTGGTTCGGCCGAGCATCACCAGCCCCGCATCGACGAAGCGCTCGACGAGCGTCGACGACGCCGGCGCGGGGACCATCGCGGTCTGCAAGGCGGCGTTGCCGTTCGACATCGGGAAGCCCTCGTACTCGGCCCAGAGGTCCTTCAGCAGGAACGGCACGCCGCGGAACGCACCGCCGGGCAGCGCCCCCTCGTCGATCGCCGCCGCGTGCTCCCGAGCATGCTCGAACCAGCGCATCACGACGGCATTGATCGGGCCCGGGTCGCCAGGCGCAAGGGCCTGGTCGAGCGCTTCGATTCGTTCGATCGCTGCCTCGACGAGCTCGACCGACGTCACCTCGCCGTCATCGACCAGTGCCGCCTGGGCCGTGGCGTCGAGCCACCGGGTGTCGTCCGCGAGTGTCGCCATCGGTGCATCTTCGCACGCGACCTCGGGAACGGCCGTGGCGCGGATCGGAGGTACGTTCGTCCGATGGCTACGTACCCGTTCCAGACTGCTCTCGTCACCGGTGCGTCGTCCGGCATCGGCGCCGAGATGGCGCGCCAGCTCGGCGAAGCAGGTGTGCCGACCGTGCTCGTCGCCCGCCGAGGTGACCGACTCCGTGAGCTGGCCGCTCGCCACGACGGGTTCGAGGTGCTCGAAGCCGACCTCCTGACCGACGCAGGTCGCGATGCGGTCACGGATCGCATCGCCGACGATGATGCGCCGATCGATCTGGTGGTCAACAACGCCGGGTTCGGGTCGTCGGGCATGGTGCACGAGCTCGATCCGGCGCGGCTCGCCGACGAGGTGGAACTGAACGTGAAGGCGCTGACCGTGCTGTCGACGGTCGCGCTGGCGACCATGCGCGAACGCGATCGCGGGTGGTTGCTGAACGTGTCGAGCGTCGCGTCGTTCCAGGCCGGTCCCGGGCTCGCCGTCTACTCGGCGACCAAGGCGTTCGTCACCAGCTTCACCGAGGCGGTCCACGAGGAGATGCGAGGCACGAACGTGGCGGTCAGCGCCCTGTGCCCGGGCCTGACCAAGACCGAGTTCCAGGCGCAGTCCAACACCGAGGCCTACGAGGAGCGGATCCCCGGATTCATGTGGACCGACGCCGAGATGGTCGCCCGCGAGGGCCTCGACGGCGTGGCGAGGAATCGGACCTTGATCGTGCCCGGGGCGGTCTACAAGGGCGCACAGGCACTCGGCTCGGTCACGCCCCGCTTCGTCGCCCGCCGGCTCAGTGGCCTCGTCGGCCGCACGTGAGTCGGCATCCGCCGGAGCTCGACCGATGAGGCCGGGTCAGATCGAGGGTTCGAGGGCTTCGTCGGGGTAGCGGAACCAGCGCAGGTGCTCGAAGTCTGCGTTGGTGGTCGGCGTGCCGGCCGGCTCGGGTGGGGTCGTCGCGAGCTCGTGCATCAGCCGGTGCGCCCGTTCGAGGTACGCCGGCAAACCGCCGTCCGGCAGTCGCTGTGGCCGGCTCGGCGCCTCCATGGTCCCGGACGCATACGTGATGTCGTGCAGCGACGAGGGCGGCGTGACCACACCGGCCCGACAGGTCCAGAGACCCCGATCCGGATCGAATCGGTAGTGCGGCAACAGTCCGACGGCGTGGTCCGCGACCGTGGCCACCGCATCGACGAGGTAGTCGAACGTGTCGTCGTCG
>JBCBDK010000565.1:0-2858 GCA_038529675.1 Actinomycetota bacterium | reverse complement strand
GGGGGGGGGGGGGGGGGGGGGGGGGGCGCCCCCCCCCCCCCCCCCCCCCCCCCCCCTCCGAGGACGATCCGGCTTGGCCGGTCGTCCGATCAGATGGGCCGCCGGGGGCGGAGCAGATCGGCCGAAGCGCAGCGAAGGCCGTCATTCGGACCGAACGGAGCGAGGCGAAGCCGAGCGAGTGAGGCCGAGCGAGTGAGGCCGAGCATCAGAAATCAAGGTTCTGGACGTCTCTCGCGTTCGTGGTGATGAACTCGCGACGGCTGGCGACGTCGTCACCCATCAGCACGCTCATCACCTCGTCGGCGAGCGCCGCTTCTTCGACCGTGACCTGAAGCAGGGTGCGGGTCGCCGAATCCATCGTGGTGACCTTGAGCTCCTCCCAGTCCATCTCGCCGAGGCCCTTCAGGCGGGCGAACTGCTTCTTGTGGTTCGGCCGCTCCTCCAGGAACTGGTTCTTCGCGATGTCGTCCTTGAGGTACACCTTCTCCTTACCGACCTCGGTGGAGTACAGCGGCGGCTGCGCGATGTACACGTAGCCGGCCTCGACCATCTCGCGCATCTGGCGGAAGAAGAACGTGAGCAGCAGCGTGCGGATGTGGCTGCCGTCGACGTCGGCGTCGGCGAGCACGATCACCTTGTGGTAACGGCACTTGTCGACCTCGAACTCGTCGCCCACCCCAGCGCCGATCGCGGTGATCAGCGCCTGGATCTCGTTGTTCTTCAGCATCTTGTCGATGCGGGCGCGTTCAACGTTGAGGATCTTGCCGCGGATCGGCAGGATCGCCTGCGTCCGCGGGTCGCGGGCGTCGACGGCCGTGCCGCCGGCCGAGTCGCCCTCGACGATGAACAGCTCGGACTCGCCGGCATCGCTCGACTGGCAGTCCTTCAGCTTGTCCGGCATGCCGGCACCGGACAGTGCCGTCTTGCGGCGGATCGCGTTGCGGGCGTTCTTCGCCGCGGCACGCGCCTGTGCGGCGGCGACACCCTTCTTGACCAGTTTGTTCGCCTCGGTCGGGTTCTCCTCGAGCCACTCGGCGAGGCGCTCGTTGGTGACCTTCTGCACGAACGATCGCATCGAGACGTTGCCGAGCTTTGCCTTGGTCTGACCCTCGAACTGGGGCTCGGTGAGCTTGACCGACACGATCGCCGTGAGGCCTTCACGCACGTCGTCGCCGGTCAGGTTCGGATCCTTCTCCTTGAGAAGGTTCTTGGCCCTCGCGTACTTGTTGAGCACGGACGTGAGCGCCGAGCGGAACCCCTCGACGTGCATCCCACCCTCGATCGTGGAGATGTTGTTGGCGTACCCGTGGATGCCCTCGTGGTACCCCGTGTTCCACTGCATCGCGATGTCGAGCATCTGCCCCTCGCCGTCGTCCTCCTCGAACTGGCAGACCTTGGAGAACAACGGGTCCTTCGTGGCGTTCAGGTGCTTCACGAAATCGATGAGGCCGCCCTTGTACTGGTAGCGCACCTCCTGCTCGCGGCCCTCGCGCTCGTCCTTGAACTCGATGATGAGCCCGCGGGACAGGAACGCCATGGTCTGCAGCCGCTCGAGCACCGTGCGGGCGACGAACTCGGTGCCCTCGGCCTGGAAGATCGTCGGGTCGGGCCAGAACGTGACGGTGGTGCCGGTGGTTCGGCCGCGCTTGGGCGTGTCGCCGACGATCGTCATCTTGCCGTCGGGGCGCCCGCCGTCGAGGTAGGTCTGCTCATGGCGTTTGCCGCCACGGTCGACCTGGATCACCAGCCGGGTCGACAGCGCGTTGACGACCGAGACGCCGACACCGTGCAGGCCGCCCGACACCTTGTAGCCGCCGCCGCCGAACTTGCCGCCGGCGTGCAGCACGGTGAGCACGACCTCGGCGGCCGATTTGCCCTTGTGTTCGCCCGACGTGAACGGGTCGACCGGGATGCCGCGACCGTTGTCCTCGACGGCGCAACCGCCGTCCTTGGTCAGGGTGACCTTGATCGTGTCGCAATAGCCCGCCATCGCCTCGTCGACCGCGTTGTCGACGACCTCCCAGATGAGGTGGTGCAGCCCGGCGAGGCCGGTCGAGCCGATGTACATCCCCGGCCGTTTCCGGACCGGGTCGAGCCCCTCGAGGACCGTGATGGCGGCGGCGTCGTACGCCCCGGTCTTCTTGGCGGCCTTCTTCGAGGTCTTCGTAGCGGCAGGTGGCGCCGCAGGGACTGGTGATTCGGTCGCCGGACGGGTGATCGGCTTCGTCGCGTCGTCGGCTTCGTCGATGATCGGAGCAGTGGTGTCGGTGGACACGCAGACCTTCTTGTCGTCGTGAACACACGGCGCAGGCGTGATCGCGCGGTGGGCTCGGCTATCGGTTCGGGCGGTGCCGCGAAGCGGCACGATCGACGGGTCGGGAGACCTGGCCAGACGGCGTCAGCTCGGCACGGAAACCCCCGTCACATCTGGTTCTCATCCTACCAGCGGGGTGCTCGGGAGACGGTGCAATCCGGGCTCCGAAGCCACCCGGTCAGACACCTCGCGAACGCGCGGAGACCGGGTCGCTCGAACGTGGTGCGAGGCCGGTCCGCGCCCGCGGGACTTTGTGCCCTGTCGAGTGCCCCGGTCGGTGTCACAGACTCGTCGAAACCAGTTCGTGGGCGGACTCCGTGGTCCGACCTTCCCCCGGAGAACGGAGCGACATGACCGTCATCGATCGACCAACCAACGTGGCCACGCCGCCACCGGCTCCCGAGGACCGCTCGGGCGACTCCTTCCTCGGCAAGATCCTCTTCGCCGGGGGCATCCTCGGCGTGATCCTCATGGTCGCGGGCATGATCGCGCTCGGCTTCGTCGCACTGTTCCGAGACGGCGGGGGCAGCGGCTCCGATTCGAT
>JBCBDK010000564.1:0-2868 GCA_038529675.1 Actinomycetota bacterium | reverse complement strand
GCGGGTCGATCACCTCACAGCTGATCCCCTGCGCCTCGAGCCGCTCGGCCGCCGCCAGCGACTCGTTGGCCATCCGCCCCCAGGAGATCACGGTGACGTCGGAGCCGTCGCGAGCCACGTTGGCGACACCGAGCGGCACATGGTGATCGCCCTCGGGCACGGGTCCGGTCATGCCGAGGAGTCGCTTGTGCTTGATCATCACGGTGACGTTGTCCTCTGCGATGCACGACGCCATGAGCCCCTTCATGTCACCCGGGTTCGACGGGTAGACGACCTTCAGCCCGGGGATGTGACAGAGCAGCGCTTCGAGACTCTGGCTGTGCTGGGCGGCCGCCGAGAGCCCGGCACCACCGGCGAGTGTGATGGTGAGCGGAACGGTGGCGGTGCCGCCGAACATGTACTTCAGCTTGGCCGCCTGGTTCACGATCTGGTCCATCGCGACGCACATGAAGTCCATGAACATGAGGTCGACGATCGGGCGCAGACCCGACACGGCTGCGCCGATCCCGAGCCCGATGATCGCCTGCTCGGAGATCGGTGTGTCGAAACAGCGGTCCTCGCCGAACCGCTTCTGCAGACCGGCGTAGGTCTGGAAGACCCCGCCGAAGGCACCGATGTCCTCCCCGGCGCAGAACACGGCCGGGTCTGCCTCCATCGCCTGGGCGACCGCCTCGTTGAAGGCGGCCACGTACGGAATCGAGCGTTCGGAGTCAGACATGGGATCTCCCGTCGGGCGTGCGAGTGAGCGGAGCGCCAGCGAGCGAACGCCGACCCGCGGCCTGCGTGGCCGGAGAACGCCTCATGACGAGTACACCCCCACGGTGACCTGATCGGGTGTGGGCAGCGGACTGTTCTCGGCGAACTCGATGGCGACGTCGATCTCCCGCCGGAGCGATTCCCAGATCGCGTCGATGCCCGCACGATTGATCGATCCCGCCTCGATCATCCGGTCCTCGAAGGTGAAGATCGGGTCACGCTGCTTGGCATCAGCGACCTCGTCGTCGGTGCGGTACTTGAGGCCGAGGTTCTGGACCCCGTGGTGGTTGTAGAACCGGTAGGTCTTGGCCTCGATCAGCGCCGGGCCGTCGCCTCGGCGGGCCCGCTCGATGGCCTCGCCGGCCGCCTCGTACACGGCGACGACGTCCATACCATCGCAGATCACGCCGGGCATCCCGTACCCCGCGGCACGATCGACGATGTCGGTGATCGCCATGGTCTTGTCGCGCGGGGTGAACTCGCCGTATTCGTTGTTCTCACAGACGAAGACAATCGGCAGGTGCAGTGCGCACGCCATGTTGGCGGCCTCGTGGAATGCGCCGATGTTGGTGGCGCCGTCGCCGAAGAACGCGACGGCGACGTTGCCGTTCTGCTGGTACTTGTTGGCGAGCGCCGCTCCGACCGCAATCGGTGAGCCGGCACCGACGATGCCGTTCGCGCCGAGCATCCCGAGCTCGAGGTCGCAGATGTGCATCGACCCGCCCTTGCCCTGGTTGTAGCCGGTGGCCTTGCCCATCAGCTCGGCCATCATCCGGTTGAAGTCGCCTCCCTTGGCGACGAGGTGGCCGTGCCCACGGTGGGTGGAGGTGATCTGATCGTCGTCGCTCAGGTTGCCGCACACCCCGGCCGCAACCGCCTCCTCACCGACGTAGAGGTGGAGGAAGCCCGGGAGCCGGCTCGACTCCATCAGCCGGCCCGCAGCCTCTTCGAACAGTCGGATCCGGACCATGCGTCGATGCAGGTCGATCTGTTTCTCGTTGGTCAGTTCCATGTGTTCTCCAGCATCCCCCTCGGTGTCAGACACACGTGGGGATCGGTGTTGATGTGCGTCGTCGTCGCATGATCCCCACGTGTGTCTGACACCGAGGGGGACGGGTCAGGCGGTGAGGCCGCGGGCCCAGCGGAGGCTGCGGCGGAGGAGTTCGTGGTAGGCGGGCTGCTCCCACGAGCAGCGTTCGATCTGGGGGTAGTACGCGACCATGGGCGCCATGTCGTAGTGGCCACGGCAGTGACCGAGCGTGTTGTAGAGCACTGCGCCGTCGCCGAGCGGTCGCAGATACATCACGGGGTGATGATCGGTGCCGGCGGTATCGACCGACCAGTCGTGCTCGGCGAAGCCCTTTGCGTCTCCCGACCACTGGGTGTGCAACAGCACCTCGAGCGCATCGCGGTCGTGGTACTCGGACAGATACAGCTCGTCGTCGGTTTCGAACTCCTCGATGCCCGCGACGAGCCAGTGGTCGGGTGCCGTGAGCTGTACGCGATACGGCTGGATCGGTGGATGGGCAACGAACTGGCTGCCGAGTGTGTCGGACCACACCGGTTGGCACCGAGGCGCCTCGACGCCGTTCGGCATCCCGACGTCGAGCGCGGCGTTCGTGCCGTGCAGTGCGACCCAGCGGCCACCGCCGTCGATCCAGCTCCGGATCGCCTGCTGCGCTGCGTCGGACGGCCGGACGTTGCACGTGTACGACACCAGGATCGACGACGCGGCGATCGCCTCGTGGTCCTCGTAGTCGGGTTGGACCCGGACCCGGAACTCCTCGTGCTCCGCGAGCAGCTTGAGGAGTTCGAGGCGCGCGTAGTCGATGTCGTGGAAGTCGCCACCGGCGACGAGCGTGACGTCGATCCGGTTGCCTGGTGCGTCGCTCACGAGCCCGCGTCCGTCAGAAGTCGACTCGCTTCAGGAACCCGCCATCAACGGTCAGGTTCACGCCGTTGATGTGCTTCGCCGAGTCGCCTGCGAGGAACGCGACGGCGTTGGCGACGTCCTGCGCGGTACCGAGATCGCCCTGCGGGTGCGTCTTCTGGCTGGCTTCGAAGAAGTCGGGCATCGCGCCCTTGATCATGTCCCAGTCGCCGCCTTCGATG
>JBCBDK010000563.1:0-2876 GCA_038529675.1 Actinomycetota bacterium | reverse complement strand
GCGAGCGTGGTTCGGCCCCGATCAGCGCTGGTTGATCCCGGCATCTGCCCTGGCCGGGTCAGCGCTGCTGCTGTTCTGCGACACCCTCGGCCGAATCGTTGCTCGACCCGGTGAGATTCAAGTCGGCATCATGACCGCTGCAATCGGCGGTCCGGCGTTCATCTTCCTCGTGCGTCGCACGCGAATGGCGCAGCTATGACCGAGCTCATCGCCCGGCCCGTCGGCGACGAATCGAGCGAGGGTGAACGTGGGACATCCGCGCGCTCTGTCGAAGCACTCCCCTTGCGCGGCAAGGTACTGCGCACTCGCGGGTTCTCGGTGCGCCTCGACGTCCGCTCGACCGTGGTGTGCCTCGTGCTCACCGTGTTCATCATCGCGATCGGGCTGTGGTCCATCAGCGTCGGCGACTTCCCAATTCCGATCGGTGACGTCGTGGCAACCATCTTCGGCAACCCCACGGAGGACTCCGAGTTCATCGTCGGCACCCTTCGGCTCCCGCGCGCCATCGTCGCCGTCGGCGTCGGTGCAGCTTTCGGAATGTCGGGAGCGATCTTCCAGTCACTCGTTCGGAACCCGCTCGGGTCGCCGGACATCATCGGCTTCAACTCAGGTGCGGCGCTGGGTGCGGTCTCGATGATCGTCGTGTTCGAAGGAACAGCGACGCAGGTGTCGATCGGTGCGGTCGCTGGAGGTGTGCTCGCCGCCCTCGCCGTGTACTTCCTCGCCTACAAGCGGGGCGTCCAGGCATATCGGCTGGTGCTCGTCGGCATCGGCGCAGGCTTCGCCGTCGATGCAGTGATCGACTACATGATCACCCGAGCCGAGATCAATGACGTGCAACGGGCGGCTGTGTGGTTGACCGGTTCGCTGAACGGTCGAAGCTGGGACGAGGTGCGCATCGTCGGTTTCGCTCTGCTCGTCCTCGGGCCGCTCGCCGTCATCATGCAGCGCCGACTCGACCGACTCGACCTCGGCGACGACAAGGCCGCAACGCTCGGCATCAACGTCGGCGTCTCGAAGCTTGCGCTCGTGATCGTCGGCGTGTGCCTCGCAGCGCTCGGCGTCGCCGCCGCTGGTCCCGTCGCCTTCGTGGCGTTCGTCAGTGGACCCATCGCCCGTCGACTCGCCAACTCGCCGAGCGCATGCATCGTTCCGGCAGCATTCGTCGGCGCACTCGTCACCGTCGTCGCCGACCTCGCTGCTCGTCGAGTGCTCGCTCCCACCGAGCTTCCCGTCGGGATCATGACCGCCGCAATCGGCGCCCCCTACCTGCTGTGGCTGCTCACACGGCAAGCCCGCACCGGCGCGCTGTGAGCGCACGGGACACGAGCGGCCAACACGAACGACCATCAACCCGGAGACCTGCAATGACCGCTGACGACGACTCGACCACCCGCCTCTCGGCGCACAGCATTCGCCTCGCGTATGACGACCACGTCGTCGTGCGCAACCTCGACCTCCATGTGCCCGACGGTGAGACCACCGTGATCGTCGGCCCGAACGCATGTGGCAAGTCCACGCTGCTGCGTTCGCTGGCACGCCTGCTCCGACCATCGGCCGGCCAGGTCGTCCTCGACGGCGAACAGATCCATTCGCTGCCCACGAAGGAGGTCGCCCGCCGACTCGGACTGCTCCCGCAGTCGCCGATCGCACCGGAGGGAATCCTCGTGGTCGACTTGGTGGCTCGTGGCCGCACGCCGCACCAGAAGCTGTTTCAGCAGTGGTCCGATGCCGACGAGCGCTCGGTGCGTGATGCGCTGGAGGCGACCAACACGATCGACCTCGCCGATCGCGCCGTCGACGAACTTTCCGGCGGGCAGCGCCAGCGGGTGTGGATCGCCATGGCGTTGGCGCAGGAGACCGAACTCCTCCTGCTCGACGAACCGACGACCTTCCTCGACATCACTCACCAGATCGAGGTCCTCGACCTCGTCTACCGGCTGCGCGAACACGAAGGTCGAACCTGCGTGGTCGTGCTCCACGACCTGAACCTTGCGTGCCGCTACGCCGACCACATCGTGATGATGCGCAACGGTGACATCGTTGCGGCCGGTCCACCCGCCGAGGTGATCACCGCCGAGTCCGTGGCGGACGTGTTCGGCCTGTCGTGCACCGTGATCGACGACCCAGTGAGCCACACCCCGCTCGTCGTGCCTGCCGACCACCGTGCCGCCATCGACCAGGAGCTCGACGAGCCGAGTACCGCCGCCGAAGCCGCAGGATGATCGCGCGTCGCGTCCTGGCGGTCGTGGCCGTCGTGGGTGTGCTCGCTGCGGCATGCGGCGGGTCCAACGAGGCTGACGAACCCAGCGAACCCGCTGTGCCATCGACGGTTGCGTCGGATTCCCAGCAGGATGTTGCGGTCGACGACAGCCCCGTCGACACCGCAACGGAGCCGGAGCCAGAACCCGAATCGGAGCCGGAGCCGACCATCGCAGACACCGAACCGGAGCCCGAGCCGGCGACGCGCACCGTCGAACATGCGCTGGGCGTGAGCGAGATCCCGGCCAACCCGCAGCGGATCGCCGCGCTCTCGGAGGAGTTTCTGCTGGCCGACCTGTTGAGCCTCGGCGTCACGCCCATCGTGTCGACGTCGAACGATGCCGAGGTGTTCCCCGGGATCGACCCGGCGCTCACAGAGGGCATCGAGATCGTGTTCACCCCGAGCTTCAACCTCGAGGAACTCGCCGCGATCGAGCCCGACCTGATCCTCGGCTACCCCGGCATCTTCAACGTTGTGCCGGGCGGCTACGACGTCGTGTCCGACATCGCACCCACGGTTGCGGTCGGCACCGCTGAGATGGACCCGTTCGAGCGACTGGCCGCCACCGCGGAGGTCCTCGGCCTGGACGCCGACCTCGACGAACGGGTCGCGC
>JBCBDK010000562.1:0-2883 GCA_038529675.1 Actinomycetota bacterium | reverse complement strand
ACCCTGAGCTTCCGGTGCTGCTCGTGCTGGCCGGACACGGCGGCAACAGCCGCGAATTCGCTTCCGTGGCGGCCGACCTCGAAGACCGCTGGCGGGTCGTCGGGGTCGATGCACGCGGCAGCGGCGGATCCGACTGGCTCCCCGCCGATCGGGGCTACTCCCAGCAGCAGTGGGCACGCGATTTGGTGGAGGTCCTGCAGCAAACCGGGATGATGCCAACGGCTGCCATCGGGGTGTCCCTCGGCGGCATGCTCATCATGGACCTGCACGAGGCAGGCGCCATCGCACTCGAGCGGGCCGTCGTGGTCGATGTTCCCCCAGAGTTCCCGCAACCGACAGACCCGGAGGCGATGGCGGAGCAGATGGCGACGACTCAACGATTGCTCGGTGCGACGTACCCGGACGTCGACGCCATCACCGACGCGTGGCGCGAGGTGCGGCGGCCCGCTTGGCCCGACGTCGACGCCGAGTTCCTGGCGCACTCGGCAGCTGCATGGACGACGAAGACGGACAGCGGTTGGCGGTTTGCGTGCGATGTCGATGGGTACATGATGCGACCGCCGAGCGAACCGCCGATCCTGGACCGATGGGCGAGCTGGGAGTCGCTGACATCGACCACCGACACGCTGGTGGTGCGGGGTGCGCTCTCCGAGGCGCTCGTCGAGAACACCTTCGTGCGGATGGTCGTTGGCGAACGCACCACCGGACTCGTGGTCGCCGAGGTCGGTCACTGCCCGCCGCTGGAGCTCGAGCCGACGCGCTCGACCGTCACCGACTGGCTGACGTGATCGATGGTGGGCCTGCGATGGTGAACCTGACGGTGCTGTGGGGTGCGATCGGCAGCGTCGCGTTCACGGCGGTGGTGCTGCTCTCGTGGCGACTCACGCCCCAGGTCTGGATCGGCGACGTCACCAACGGCGAACAACGGCCCGACGTGAACATCGCGAACATCACGTGGTTCCTGCTCGTCACGGTGTCGTTCGTCGGCGGTGGCTTCGTCGCTGCGTGGCTCGCCAGCAGTCGACACGATGCATCGTTCGTCCAGGCCGCGCTCGTTGCGTTCGCCGTGATGGCGATCGTCAACCTGGTCGATCTCGTCATCGTCGACATCGCTGTGTTCCTCTGGTTGCGTCCGTCGTTCATGACGCTCCCGGGGATCGAGATGCCGACCGACTACGGGATGCACGTGCGGGGCGCAGTGAACGGGCTGGTGATGGCCATCCCGATCTCGGCGCTCGCTGCGCTCGTGGCGCTCACTGCCTGACCGAACCGACCGGGCGATCAGACCGATCGAGCAGGACGGACTGGTTGCCATTATCGAGTAGGCGTGCCTAACATTTCGGCGCCGTCGGTTCGTCGACGGTGCCCGTGGTGGCCCGGGTCTGGCCACGTGTTCGAGGGAGCATCCTCATGACCAGCATTCGCCGGGGCATCGCCGCGATCGCAGCGTTCACGTTCCTCGCAGCCGCCTGTGGCAGCGACGACGACGCCTCCGAAACCGCATCGGAGACCGCGTCCGCCGACGCCGACGCGTCGGACACGGCGTCAGCGTCCGACTCAGCATCGGCATCTGACTCGGCGTCAGCGTCAGAACCGGCGGGTTCGGATTCGAGTTCGGCATCCGATTCCGCGTCGGCGTCCGAGCCTGCCGACGATGCCGTGGAGGACGAAGATGCGATGGAGGACGACGCGACGACGGACGACTCGTCGTCGGACTGCTCCGGCACGTACTCGTTCGAGTCGTACTCGGGTGCGGTCGAGGTGCCCCGCAACCCCGAGAACATCGCCGTCCTCGATCTGGCAATGCTCGCCTCGTTCGACGAGCTCGGCATCCCGATCGATGAAAATGACGGCTTCGCGTCACTCGGTACGCCGGTGCCGGCTGAGTACGAGGAGCTGGTCAACACGCCGAAGTCGCTCGGCACGATCTTCGAACCAGACCTCGAAGCGTTGAACGCGATGGAGCCCGATCTGATCGTGGTCGCCGCTCGATCGAGCCGGGGCTACGGCGACCTGGTCGATCTCGACATCGCGCCGGTGGTCGACCTGACCCAGTTCGATGCGGCGGGAACCGACTACTTCGAGGAGTTCGCCCGGAACCACCGCAACATCGGTGAGATCTTCTGCGTGCAGGACGAGGTCGAAGCCGCACTCGGCGAGTTGCAGTCGACCATCGACGCCGTTGCGGCAGCCGCCCCCGAGGCGGGCGACGCACTCGTCCTCGTGACGACCGGCGCCGAGGTCACCGCCTTCGGGCCCGGGGCGTTCCGCTTCGGGCAGGTGTACGACACCTACGGATTCACCGCCGCCGACGACAGCCTGGCTCGCGACGAGACCCACGGTGATCCGGTCTCGTTCGAGTTCATCGCCGAAGCACAACCCGAGCTGTTGTTCGTGGTGGACCGCGCCGGCGCGATCGGTGAGGAAGGCCAGAGCGCCGAGGCGATCCTCGACAACGCCCTGGTCGATGCCACGCCCGCCGGCCAGAACGACAAGATCTTCTACGTCGATTCGTTCGACTGGTACATCGTGTTCAACGGCATCCCCGGTGTCCGAGGCGTCGCCGAGGACCTCTCCGCCGCGCTCGGCAGCTGAGTCGTCGATGCACGGCAACGGATTCCCGCACCGCCGGTGACCGCCGTCATCGGCGCTCGCCGAGCCCGTGGCGGGCCCCTCCTGTTGGGGCTCGCCACGGCAAGTGCGATCGTGCTGTTCGGCGTCTCGATCTTCGTCGGGGCCAGCTCGGCGTCGCTGATGGACGTCGTTCGAGACGAGGGTGCGGCGCGCATCATCTTCTTCGAGAGTCGCCTGCCAAGCACGATCGCGAACGTGCTCGCCGGTTCTTCGATAGCCGTGGCCGGCGCGATCATGCAGGCACTCACA
>JBCBDK010000561.1:0-2886 GCA_038529675.1 Actinomycetota bacterium | reverse complement strand
GCGGGTCCGTATCGGTCGTCGTCGTCGAACTTGGCGACGTAGCGAGCGTCGGTCGACGCCATTGCGAGGTTGAGCGCGGAACCGAGCTCGAGCGGCTCATCGGGCCAGATGACCGTCGAGTTCGGCACGGCGTCGAACGCGGCACGGACCGCCACGTCCTCGAAGCCGGCGTCGTTCGCCACGAACACGACGTCGGGGTCGGCGGTGAGGCCACCGTCGCGCTGGCTCGCGACATGCCCCACGACGGCGCCGAGGAGCGACGGGCGCATCGAGACGCAGACGATCGCGACCGACCCGTCGGCCGGCCGCACCGACGCACGCATCGCCTCGTGTGCGTCGGACGTGGCCCGGTTCCAGCCGGCGCGATCGCGACGACGAGCGCCGCGGAACAGGCGTCGGGCCGGGCGAGCGCTGCCGGCACGACGCGCGACGCGACGGGTGTCGGCCCAGCCCCGCTCGGCTCGGCGTCGGATCCGGTCGGCCGACGACATCAGTCGATGGTGGCCCGGGCCGCGTCGCCCTCGCGGCTCGGCGGCTGTTCCCAGGGCGACGGAACCGGAAGGAGCTGCTCGAAGAACTCGTCGATCATCGCGTCGCGGTCACCGTGATCGCCGTCGACGGCGTGGGTCTCGTTCAGGCAGAAGGTGTCGATGTCGTCGCCGTAGAGCACACGGTCGAGCGACCATCGGAGTCGATCGGACTCGACGTACGCGTAGTCGCCGATCAGCTCGCCGAACACGGCGCGGCCGGTCGCCACCGCGTAGTGCTGGGCGAACGATGCGGCGATCGACAGATCGGTCGCCGACCGGAATCGGCTGTGGCGGGTGCGTTTGACGATCTCGGGGAACTCACGCTCGAGGTCGAACAGGGCGCTGCGCCGATTCGGGTACGGAGCGTGGAGCGGCTTGTCGATCACAGTCCGCCCGAACCGTTCGAGCAGCAGTTCGCGTCCGCGGCGGGCACCTGTGTCGACCGCTTGGGTGTGTTCGTCCTCAACGCCGGGGACGGGTGCGCCGCTCTGGAAGACCTTGGCGAGACCGTTCGAGGTGAAGAAGGTCTCCGGTCGTAGCGATCGGGCGACGAGCATGTCGTCGTTGACGTACAGAAAGTGCTCGGCGAGGTCGTCGATGTGGTGCAGTGCCGACTCGATTGCGTGCGAGTTGAACGTGGGGATCGCGTCGGCCGGCAGGATGTCGGCGTGGTCGACGACGCTCAGACGGTCGTCCTCCACGAGCCACGACGGCCGTTGGCCGGCGGTGACGACCCAGACGTGGTTCACCCAGCCACAGTGCTCGGCGATCGACCGGAGCGAGTAGCGCAGCTCGTCGCGCGAGCGGTAGCGGGCTGCGTTGAGTGCCGCTTCGTCGACGTCGCGACCGTGCTCTGCTGCAGTCGAGCGGAACGCCTCGATCCAGACGGGGTCGGCGCCGTCGACCCACGTGTAGACGATGTCGATCGGCTCCTCGAAGTGCGCCAGCGACGCGCCGATCGGATACGCCGAGTTGCCGGGGAACTCCCGTCCCCAGATCCGCTCGACCGTGTCGGTGCAGCGGCGGTCGAACCGGTCGTGGCCGCGGGTGCCGATCAGTTCGTACTCGCCCGAGGAGCCGATGTCGTAGAAGGTGACGACCACGCCGCGCTCTGGCCCGGTCGCTCGGTCGCCCCACTCGGTCGACTCGAAGATCGTCCACTCGCGGGCGACCCGCGCACGTCGATCGTCCGGTGCGTCGGCGAGCGCAACGAGGCCGTCGGCGTTGCGATCGCGCCAGCGGAGGTGACGACCTGCGGTGGCTGCGTCGCCGAGCCCGACGAGTGCCGTGCGGCGGTCGTCGAGGCGGAGGCCGAAGCGGAGCCGGTCGTCGAGCCGCTCGACGACGAAGGGGCGCACGCCGGCGCGCTCACAGACCGCCACGAACCACTCGGCCTGATCGAGCGCAGCGTCATGTGACGAGTTCGAGGTCGGTCCCGCGACGACCACCCGCCGGTCCGCGAGGCGTCGGATCGGCGCATCGGCGGGGGCGGTGCCGGCACCGATCGGGGCGTGACGCTGCGCAGCCCGGACGTCGGCGCGATGGCGACGGCGCAGCGCCTGCGTCGTGCGGAAGAAGCTGAGAATGGTCGGTGGCAGGCGCCGGTCAACCCGGTACCGCCGAACGAGCCCGGCCACGCGTCGCACGACTCCCCGCACCGGCGGAAGGCTACCGAGGCGCGTCGGCGTCGACCGGCCAGGCCGAATCGGGCCGGGCGGAGCGCGGTCGAGACAGCACGGCGTCAGAGAACAGGCGGACGGCCGAGTCGGGTGAGGCGCCAGACGCCGCGCCACGAGATCGGCGAGCGGTCGACCGGACGACGCCATCCGGCCATCCAGCCGGCGACGTAGCCCCGCAGACACCGTTGCCGCCCCGCACGGATCGCTCCGAGGACCAACCAGACCGACACGTGGACGATCGCGATCGGCCACGGGAGTGCACGACGGGCGACGAGCACCCGGTTGCGGCCCGTCATCCGCCACCGTTCGGGGTGGCGTCCGATCTCGATCCGGGGGTGGAACACGGTCGCCTCGGCGAGGTAGCGGATCGACCAGCCGGCGTCGATCAGCCGCCAGGAGAGTTCGGTCTCCTCGTGGCCGTAGAAGAGGTCGCCG
Organism: Actinomycetota bacterium; assembly: GCA_038529675.1. Taxonomy (GTDB): domain Bacteria; phylum Actinomycetota; class Acidimicrobiia; order Acidimicrobiales; family Ilumatobacteraceae; genus Ilumatobacter_A. Next base: position 242 of record JBCBDK010000561.1, on the reverse strand, counting down.
AAGAATCCGCCGGCCTCCTCGTAGGCGGAACGCCGGATCGCGCTGGCACCGCCGAGGAACACCGCCACGTCACCTGAACGATCGGCGTCGCGCCCACCCGGCCGCGGGACGAGGATCGCCTCGCTGTGCTCGTCCTCGTCGACGAGCCGGAACGACACGCCACCGAGCCGCTCATCGGCAGCGAACGCCGCTGCGACCTGTTCGGTCAGCCCGGTGCTGGCGACGGCATCGTCGTCGAGGAA
>JBCBDK010000560.1:0-2889 GCA_038529675.1 Actinomycetota bacterium | reverse complement strand
CTCGAAGTCGTACAGCCGAGCACCGTCGGTGGGTGATCCGAGCGCTTCACCGGGCACCCCACGGGCGTCGATCGCGCTGCGATCCGCGGCGTCGTCGGCCTCGGCATCGAAGACCCGACGTGCGGCGCTCGCCTGCTCGTCGTGCCAGCGCCGCTCCATCTGGTCGGACTCGTCGCGGTCACTCGACAGTGTCGTGATGTTGCCGAGACCCGACTTCGCCAGCCGGACCATCGGACGTACGACGGCGTTGAAGAAGCCACCGGTCTGCGTCGCCATCGTTCGCAGCGAGGTCTGCGTGACGAGCATGAAGCCACCGAGCAGCACGAGGGCGAGCACCACGACCGAGCCGGCGGTCGCCAGCGCCGCCTCGAGCGGTGTGCCGACTGCTGCGCCGAACCATCCGCCCCAGTCGGCGAACTTGTCGAATCCGCTGGCGTCGTCGGTGAACCGGCCGATGTGCAGCAGGCCGAGGGCCGCGAGCGACATGATCGTCCATCCGATCGCGAGCCGGATCGGCGACGCCGACCGACCCCGTCGGACGAGCGCGATGCCGACCGACACGAGCACGACCGGGAGGACGAAGCGGCCGAGTCCGATGATCCAACCGAAGAGTGCCTCGACGCCTCGCCCGAGCGGACCGGCGAGATTGAGATAGATGGCCAGGCCGAGCAGCACACCAACGCCGATGAGCCCGAGTCCGAGGAACTCCGACTCGCGGCCGCCGACCGCACGCTGCAGCTCGTCGGTGGCCCTCGAGGACCGTCGACCCTCCGGCGGCGTCTGATCCCGGACCCCACCGCGCTTCGAGCCGCCCGAGCGCGACGTGGACGACGTGCGGGTCGTCGGATCGACCCGGGTCGATCGCTTCCCTGACGATCCGGAGGACCGCGAGGAACCGCCGCGCTGCTTTCGATCGCCGGTTGCCATGGACGACCCACCGTACCAACGCGCTGTCACGCCGTGGGTGAGCCTCGGCCACCTCGTCGAGGGAACGGCCGGCGGGTCGAGGGTCCGGTCGCCGTGCGGTGACGGCCGGGCGGCGAGCGGCGACGTCCTGGTCAGAGTGGGTCGACGGACACGATGACTCCGTCGGAGGTGACCACGATGTCGAGCTCGCCACCTGCGGACGATGTGACCCCGAGCACGTAGACAGCACCGACGCCGTCGCCGTAGACGCTCAGGGCGTCCACCGAGGTCTCGGGCAGGTCCGCCGCCACCCCGGAGAGGATCATCGTCGGGTCGAACCCCACGTCGCCCGCAGCGAACGTACGGCCCTCCGCCCCCGGTTGGGCCGGCGCCGGCGGCTGGAGTTCGCCGTCGACGAACAGGTACGGCACGGCGGTCGTGCCGTCGTCGACGGCGACGAACACATTGGTGAACTGGTCGTTCGCGGTGACCTCGAAGAACGACTGGCCAACACCGAGCTCGGCCTCGACCGCAGCGATCGCGTCGCCGATGTCGGCCACGAACGCCGGCGGCTCGACCGGACTCCGCTCCCCCGTCCTCGAGTCGACGGACCCGTCGTCGTCACCGCCGCACGCGACGAGGAACACGATCAGGGTGGCGACGGGCGCAGCGCGCGCCGCACCTCGAGTCGTCGTCACCGGCCCAGGATGGCGCCGAGGTCGAGACCCTTCATCGACTTCGCCAGGTTGCCGGTGGGCAAGTTGCCGCCCGGCGACATCTTGTCGACCAGGCCCGGGATCATCCCGGCGAGCCCGGACTTGGCCTCGTCGCGCGAGACACCGGCCCGGCGAGCGATCGAGTCCACCTCGTCGCTGCCGAGCGCCTGCTCGACCTCGTCGGGATCGAGCGGCTCGTTCTCACCCGTCCCGACCCAGCTGTTCGCCTTGCTTCCGAGCCCGGCCGAGCTGAACTTGCCGAGCAGCCCGCCGAGGCCACCCATCGAGCCGCCCTTGAGCAGCATCGGCAGCAGCGAGTCCATCAGCGGGTTGCCCGACTTCGGCGCCCGGCGCCCGAGCAGGCCGCCGACCAGATCCATGAGTCCCATCGGGCCAGCCTACGGTCACACGGCTGCGGGCGAGCGGTCCCGCTCGGGGCGAGACGCTCGCTCCGCGTCGGCCCGGCCGGTCCGGCGCCAGGCGACGACGAGGAGCGCCGTGGCCGCGATCGTCTGGACAGCGATCGTCCCGTAGTACAGCCAGTTGAGGACGACCTCCGACGGCGACAGCTCCCACCAGAACCAGTAGGCGGCGGTCGCGACCGGCGCCATGACGACGAGCGGCAGCAGTGCGAGCGGCGACGCCGGGCCTCGGAGCGACTCGAGCATCGTCGGCTGGTCCGGCGACCGCCGGTCACGGTGTCGACGGAGCAGGCGGAACTGGATCCAGCACAGCACGACGAACATCGGCAGCGCCCACGGCGCAGCCACGGTCCAGAGCGCTGCGCCGAGCAACAGTCCCGCGATGAGCACCCGCTCGGTCCGGGCGAACAACCGGGTCGTGTCGACCGGCCAGGCTCGATCGAGCAGCAGGTGCGCCCCGAGGAGGAACGCCACGAACACCGCGGTGTAGGCGCCGAACTCGGCCGGTTCCATCGGGACCAGGGAGCCGTGCTCCTCGAGCAGTTCGGGGTCCTGCAGGTTCTCCGGCAGCCATGATGTGCTGAGCCAGGTCCCCCAGAACAGCCCGACGCCGACCGAGAGCGCCGTCATCGCGAGCGCGCGCCGCTCGATCGCCAACCGCCGGACGACGACGAACAACACGAGCACGGAGAGCAGCCCGTGCCACCCGGTGAACCACAGGGGGAAGAACGGGATGGGCCCACCCGCGTACAGCACCGGCGTGATGACCCCCTCGGTGACGTAGGCGAAGATCGGCAGTGCGAGCACGAGACCCCAACGGTCGTGCACCTCGAACCGCCGCATCA
>JBCBDK010000559.1:0-2892 GCA_038529675.1 Actinomycetota bacterium | reverse complement strand
AACGGGCGGTCGGGTCCAGCTCACCTGCGGGCGGAGAACGGAGACCAGACCGATGACGCAGCCAACGATCTTCTATCGAGGCCATGCGGTCGTCGATCCGGAACGCCGCAAGATCGGCCGGATCAGCGACATCGTCTACGACACCAACGGCGACCCCGAATGGGCCGTCGTCGACCTCGGGCTCATGCGCTCGTCGCACTACGTGCCGGTCGACTCGGGCTACATGTCCGAGGCGGGCGACTTCGTCGTGCCCTACGTCCGCGACATCGTGAAGAAAGCCCCCAAGGCCGATCGCGATCACGTCGTCGACGCCGTGACCGAGCAGCAACTACAGCGCCACTACGAACTGGTGTGACCCGCAGCCGGCGTTCGTCACCAGTGTGACCGTGGCCACACTCGCCGGGCGTCGGCAGCGGAATATCTCAAGGTCCTTGAGGTTTAAGTCGAAGAACATCACGGAATGCTCGAATCGAGCACCGAGACCTCGACTGGAACCGAACGATGACCACCCTCCTCCTCGAAGAACTGACCGCCGGCGATGTGATCGAGGTCAAGACCGCTGCGAACGTCGACGACGACGTCATGACCGTGCTCGTGCTGCTCGCCACCGACGACTTCGTCGTGCTCGACCCCTGCGACGACACGACGCCGTTCGTGCTCCAGAACGACGAGCTGGTCGAGTACCGCAAGTTCGTCGCCGACTGAGTCGGCGAGATCATCGTCGACCCGGTCCACGACGTGGGGCCGGGAGCACTCGGCGCACCCACAACCCCCATCCTCCCCCTAACGTTGGCGCCGTGTCAGACACGGCGCCTTCGTTGTTCACCCGGGTCGGTGGGGCCGACTTCTTCGACCGACTGGTCGGTGCCTTCTACACCGGCGTCGCCGACGACGAGGTGCTGGCGCCGCTGTATCCCGACGCTCCCGACTTCGAGCCGGCGAAGCGACGACTGTCGCTGTTCCTCATCCAGTACTGGGGTGGGCCCCACACCTACATGGAGGAGCGAGGCCATCCCCGATTGCGGATGCGCCACCTCCCGTTCCACGTCGGCCCGCTCGAGCGCGATCGGTGGCTCGTCCACATGGCGGCAGCGGTCGAAACGGTGTGCGACGACGAACAGGTGCCCGATGGGGTCGCCGACGAGCTGATGGCGTACTTCGTGCCGGCGGCGGAACACCTCCGCAACGACACCGGCCTCCCGATCCAGGCGCGTTAGGCCGGTCTCGCTCGGCCGGTCGCGTTAGGTTCGGGCTCTGTGTCCATCATCGAGGTCGAGGATCTCAGCAAGGTCTACGGCAGCAACCGGGCGGTCGACGGACTCTCGTTCTGCGTCGAACCGGGCGAGATCTACGCACTGCTCGGCGAGAACGGCGCCGGGAAGACCACCACCGTCGAGATCCTCGAGGGTCATCGATCGCGATCGTCGGGACGCGTGTCGGTGCTCGGATCGGATCCGAGCGATGCCGGACGTGAGTTCCGCGATCGGATCGGCATCGTGCTCCAGCAGGCAGGTGTCGAGTCGGAGTTCACCGTCCGAGAGTTGCTGACGCTGTACGGGGCATCGTTCCGGAACCGCCACGACGTCGACGAACTGATCGAGATGGTCGAGCTCCCGGACAAGGCCGACGACCGGGTCGGGTCGCTGTCCGGCGGACAGAAGCGACGAGTCGATCTGGCGATCGGACTCGTCGGGCGTCCGGATCTGCTGTTCCTCGACGAGCCGACCACCGGCTTCGACCCGCAGGCCCGCCGTCGGTCGTGGGACCTGATTTCCGGGCTCCGTGAACACGGGACGACCGTGGTGCTGACGACCCACTACCTCGACGAGGCCGAGCACCTCGCCGACCGCGTGGGGGTGATGGCCGGCGGCAAGATGATCGCCGAGGGAACACCGGCGGAGCTCGTCGATCGGATGTCGGGCACGATCATCACCTTCGACCTCCCCGAGGGCATCGACGATCCGAGCACGGTGTTCGGGCCGCTGCTCGGTGCCGAGATCCGTCTCGCCGGTACCCGCGTCGACGCCGCCGTCGAGTCGCCGACCGCCGCCGTCCACCGACTCACCGGTTGGGCCGTCGAGCGCAGTATCGAGCTGACCTCGCTCACCCTGCAGCGCGCAAGTCTTGAGGACGTCTACCTCGAGTTGAACTCCGCCGAGGGCGCCGACGAGGCGGAGCGGCCATGACCGCGACCATCGAACGTCCGGGTTGGCCGTCGGCGCTCGGCCTGCTGTGGCGGCACACCATCGCCCAGGTGAAGTACGTCGTGCGCGTCCCGGTCGCCCTGTTCTTCACGATCGTGTTCCCGCTGATGGTGTTGATCCTGTTCGGCGCCCTGTTCGGAGGCAGCGAGGTCGACATCGACGGCCGGGGCGAGTGGCCGGTCGAACAGTTCTTCGTCGGCGGGCTCGGCGCCTTCACCGCTGCAACCGCGACCTACACGAACATCGCCAACATGCTGCCGCTCCGTCGCGATGAGGGCGTCTTGAAGCGGTGGCGGGGAACCGCCACACCGTCCTGGGTCGTCCTCGGCGGGTTCGTCGGCTCCGCGATCCTGCTGGCGGCCGCCGGCGTACTCATCATGGTCGTGGCCGGCGTGGTGCTCTACGACCTGGAGATCGAACTGGCGAAGATGCCGGCGGCGGTGGTGACGTTCCTCGTCGGCTGCTTCGCGCTCTCGGCGCTGGGCATGGCGATCGCAGCGATCATCCCGAACGCCGAGTCTGCGTCGGCGGTGGCGAACGCCACGATCCTCCCGCTCGCGTTCGCCTCCGACGTGTTCATCGTCACCGATGAGCCACCCGCCTGGCTCGAGTTCGTCGGCAATGCATTCCCGCTGAAGCCGTTCGTCAACTCGTTCCAGGACTGCTTCAACCCGTTCGTCGACGCGCC
>JBCBDK010000558.1:0-2900 GCA_038529675.1 Actinomycetota bacterium | reverse complement strand
CCGCACCCACCGAGCCCCATCGGAACCGCGTCGCTCTGCGAGCCGCTCTCCTCACTGGCAACGGTGAGCTGGGTCGCTATGCGGCCCCGGGGTCGGAGTTGCGGGCCGTGCCAGCGACGTTCGAGTCGATCATGGTCGAGCGGCTCGCAGAGCGACGCGGTTCCGATGGGGCTCGGTGGGTGCGGGTGTGGGTGACGGCTGAGTCGGCGGGGTCGGTGTTGTGGCTGTCGTACGACCTGCGGGTCGAAGAGCGCGATGGGCGGTGGGAGATCGCGGCGATGGGCCCGGGGCCGGTCGCTGACGAGTCGGCGGACGTGCCGGCGACATCAACGTCGACCGATCTGGTCGACGGCAACAGACAGGAAGGGAACTGAGAGATGTGGAGTGAGTTTCAGGGCTGGTTGGCCGAGGGTCGCGAAGCGATTCTCGCTGCTGCGGGGGTGGCGTTGCTGGTGGCGACGATGGCGGTCGGGTTGATGAAGCGGTCGCTGTTGGCGGCGTTCGGGACGTTGATCTTCGGGGCGTTGTTGTGGTGGGGGATGGCGAACAGCGACTGGCTGCGTGATCGGGCCGGCGACGATTTCAACACCGCCCCCGCACCGGGCATCGACGAGAAATCTTCGTCGTCGTGAGCGACGGGGACCTCGAGTTCGTCGAGTGCGCCTGCTACACCCATGCCCGTCGTCATCCGGAGGTGTTGGGTTCGTTGGGGGCGACGACGTTGCCGTTCCAGGTGACCGCCCCGGCGTTGGTGGCGTTCTTCGTGACGGGTGTGGTGTTGGTGGCTTCGTGGACCTATGGCGGCTGGTGGACGTGGTTGTTGCCGACGCCGGTGAACGCGATGTTGTGCGTGGCGTTGCCGGTCGTGGTGGGGATGGTCGCGCAGTACGTGCGGATCGAAGGGCGCAGCCCATGGTCCGGCATCGCAGCGTTCGCCCGCTACGGCACCCGGTCCCGCCACGGCGTCGTGAACGGTCGCCCAGCACCGAGGGGTCGGCGTGGGCGGGTGTCGATGCGGGGGTTTGTGTGTGAGGTCGAGCGATGAGGTCGCCGGTGCGGGCGGTGGTCGGGAACCTCGTGTGGAACCGCGCGGGGCAGGTGTGGGCCGTGTTCGGGGTAGAACCGGTCGGGTCGATGCACCAGTCGCACGGTCAGCGGCTGAAGACGTTCAACCGGCTGCGTGCGGCGTTGATGCGGCTGCCGGGCGAGGCGCAGTTGTTGTCCATCGGTGAGACGGTCGACCCGTTCGACACGCTCACCGCCACGCTCCCCGTCGACGGACACCTCACCCCGTTGGGTCGGGATCTGCAGGCCCGCTACGAGACCTATCTCACCGGTCATCGCACGGTGCGTCGCAGCCACTACCTCGCTGTGCTGCTCGACCAGACCGGTGATGGGTGGCGCGGCCAGTTCGAGGCCGGGTTGGCGTCGTTCACCGAGACCCTCGGCGCGACGTCGGTGCCGTCACCGTCGACCGTCGCCCGTTTCCGGGCCCGAGCCGACGAGATGGCGGCACGGTTCGGGTCGCTGCGACTGGAGCCGGTCACTGCCGGGCGGGTGCGGTGGTTGTCGGCACGGCTGTTGGCGCGTGGTGTGGACGATGTGATGTTCGACGAGTCGTGGGAGCCACGCACCGGCCTCGCGTCGACGTCGCTTGCGGGGCCGTTCGCCGAGGTGCGGTTCGTCGAGGGCGGCGACCGCGACGATGACCATCGTGGCCGGCTGGGCCGGTACGTGCGCTTCGACACCGGCCACGGCTCGGCGTTCCACACAGCGTTGGTGTTGTCCGACGTGCCGGCGAACTGGCGGTTCCCCGGTGACGGCGAACTGCTCGCAGAACTCGAGTCGGCAGCGGAGGAGACGGCGGGTGGGGAGGTGATCGAGGCGGACATCTCGATCCGGATTCGCCGCATCGACAACGCCACCGCCCGCAAGAAGACGAAAGGCAAGCGCACGACGCTGGTGCACCAGCGCGGCGAGTACGCGGGCTCGGCCACCGGCGCTCCGGGCTCGCTCGACTCCGCCGCGGCGTCGTTGCACGACTTGGAGGAGGCGTTGGATCGCAACAAGGCCGAACCCGAACTCGAATGCACCATCATCTTGCACCTGGCCCATTCGTCGTTGGCGACCCTGGAGCGTCACGCGGGATCGTTGCAGGCTCAGTTCGAGCCGGCGAACTACGGGCTCGTCCGCCCGATCGGCGACCAACTCCGACTCCTCGCCATGATGTGGCCCGGCTCGGCCGCAACGCCACCGGTGCGGGACTACCGCCAACATCTGCTCGCTCGTGATCTGGCGTCGATGCTGCCGTTCACCGGCTCGGCGATCGGCGACCCACGCGGCGGCCTGCTCGGCGTGAACCTCGACTCCGGGGTCGCGCAGCCGGTGCTACTCCACCCCGCCGAAGGCCCTCGCCGTCAGCAGCCGGGGAACTTCGCCGGGATCGGCGAACCCGGCTCAGGGAAATCGTCGACCGGGAAACGGATCATCGAAATCGTCTGCGCCGCCGGCGGCCAAGTCGTGACCGTCGATCGCACCGAGCAACGCGAGTACGCCCGCTACGCCACCGCCCTCGCCAAGGTCGGGGTGGCGACGCAGGTGGTCGAGATCGGCGCCGACACCGGCACCACCCTCGACCCGATGCGCGTGTTCGGCCCCGCCGAACGAGTCACCGTCACCGTCGGGTTCTTGGCCCAGTTGTTGATGATCGAGACCGGCAGCCTCGAATCGATGGCGCTCGCCGAAGCGGCCGACGCCGTGTCAGCCCGCAACGGTGGGATCGCCGACATCGCCACCGAACTCGCCACACAAGCGGACGCCGGGATGACCGAAGCGGGCGTGCTCGCTCGGAAGCTCGAGCGGTTGGAGCGGTTGCCGGAGCTGGGGCGATCGGTGTTCGG